>JBDNGP010000077.1:0-19621 GCA_041689265.1 Verrucomicrobiota bacterium | reverse complement strand
TTGCCCAGCGAAACCGGCGCCGGGAAGAAAACCAAAAACCAAAAACCGGCGCACCAAAAACAAACCATACCTAACAATGACCGCCTCCTCCGTAGCGTAATTATTCGCCTCCTGAGGTCATTGATTCAAAAACGCGCCGCGGGCGTTGTCGTAGACCGGCTGCGATCGGGTGTCCTGTGACTTTGCCCGGCCGAACAATCGGTCGAGGGTTTTGAGGGCATCGTCCGTTCGGCTGTTCCCTTCGAGGAGCAGGGCTTTGCCGTAATAGGGATTGGCGAACTCGGGATTGGCGGCAATAGCGCGGTCAAAAAATCGTTCAGATTCGTCGCTCCGACCCTGTTCACGGGCGACGGCGGCGAGACTGTTCAACGCCCAGGCGTCGTCGGGCTTGATCTCCAGTGCCCGGCGCAGAAAACGTTCACCCGTCTCGGGGTCGCGCTTTTCGCGGATGTAGAGATTGGCCAGCACCACCCAGCTCCAGGCGTCCTTGGGATCGACCCGCAACACTTCGACCAGGTGGTCGGTGGCGTTGTCCACGTCGCCTTTCTCCACATAGACCATCGCCAGATCGCGGCGGGCGGAGTGGAGCGAGGATTGGAGTTCGAGCACGCGATTGAATATTCCGATGGCCTTGTCGTAATGGCCTTCGGCGGCGCGCTTTGAGGCCTTCTGCGCCAATCGGGCGGCTTCCGCCTGGGACGATGCCGATTCGCCGGGGTAGGTCAGGATTGCTTCACCGTCAATCAACTGAATCTCCAATGGCTGGGGCAGAAAGGAATATTGGTCGCGGACCCACTTTTCCAAAGCAGGCCCCTGCAACTCCGACGATCCCGCTGGAAACCCCACAAGATCGCGCAGCGTGATTCGCAACTGCGGCATGCCCGGTTTGATAAACGAATCTGATCCGCAAGTCCATGATCGTGTTCACTGCCTGTTGGGGGCTACCCCGGGTAGAGGTCGCGAAAAGGAATCAACCCCTTGGAGTTGCGGCAGGGTTTGGGTATGTCAGGCGTGGCGCAACCCCGTTTGCAGTTGGCCGGGCGTTGGCGGCGCGCGGACCTTGGACTGGGTCGGCAGAGTGAAACGGCGACACCGCTTTCGAGCGGGCGGGAGGCTCCGGTTGTTCAAAACGCGTCGAGCGGGCGAAAGCGGTACTGAAGTCACCGCAATCCAGACGCTGTCGCGAGTTGGCTGGGTACCCATCAAAAGTCGCGGAGCGTCTGGAGTGCGTGCGTGTTCACCGCCGCGTTTCCAGAAACGTAGAGGGGAACCGGGTCGGCGATCTTGGACTTCTCCGGCAGAGTGGAACGTCGACGGGGCTTTCGAGCGTGCGAAAGCGGTGTCGTCGCTGCGCTCTGCCACCGCAGTCCATGGTGCGCTCGCGCTTCGGCGTGGCCCTTCCTTCGACTTTTGCTTTTGTTCGCCGCGGTCTCAATCATACCCGATGCAGAACTACAATGCGTTCAGTTTTTAGAAATGACGTCCTTCAACGCCCGTCGCGCATCCTTTTCCGGATCCGAATCTGTTCTTGGCGTCAGCGTGTAGACGGAGGTTGATTCCATGCGTTTGCCAATTTCGAGGAGCTGCAGCGGACCGAGCATCTCCAGTTCAACGTAGGCATTGGGATCGCCGTTTGTATACACCTCCGCGCTGCTGCTGTTGTCCGGATATCGCCGTCGCGTGTCGCGTGGGGAATCAATTCGCAGCATGAACTTTTCACCGACCCAGAGCAGGGAGCCGGCATCGGTGCCAATCTTTGTTGATTTGTTATTGGGCCGCGTCAACGAGATCAATCCGTCCTTGAATTTAAGGTCGCGTGGCAATTCATCCGACTGGGCATGGTAACCGTTCGGGTACAACGTGGGATCCGGCACCGGGATGTAGACCCCTTCAGGATCGTTCAGTTGCGTGATGATCCAGACGCTGACCTGCGTGGGATTGCCAGTCACTTTCTCGTAGCGCGTGGTGATCTTCATCTGCGGCTTGGTCGGGTCCAACGAGATCATGCGATAGGTGCGAATGCCAAAATGCGGGTCCACCGGGGAGATCAGTGTGACATGGTTCTCGTTGATCTGTGCGGACACCGGAAGTGAATCAAAAGCGATCGGTGGCGGCCAGGCGCGGGGAGTAATCTTTGGCCAGTCCGACTGAGGGGCCGGCCAGGTCTTGTCGCCGCCGAAATTGCCCCAGTCGTTCGATTTTGGATTGGGTTCCTTGCCGAGCATGGATTCGTTTTCCCAAAACGGACCTTTCTCACCGAGGTAACGGAACTGCATGACGCGGCCCACCACCGGGACGATCACGATTTCTACCAGGCCGTTGTCCATGACGATCGCCTTCTCCCACCCGCGGTAGGACTCCTGTCGAATCGTCACGTTTCCGCGTGCGGCGCCCGCTGGCATTTTGAACGCTGTCTTCTTGCTCGACGACGTTTGTTCCTTGGCACCGGTAATCTGTGCCAGCAAATTGAAAAAGCCGCGCTTGCGATCACTTGAAATGCCCCAGTTCACCGGCACGCTTTGATAACCCTCGTCGAATCCCTCATCTTTCATCCGGTAATCAAAATAACCCCACGAGGCGTATTCGTTGATGGCGGCGACAAAATTGTTGGTCGGCTGGTCGAAGTCAAAATGATCGTCCTCGTTGAACACAATGGGTTGTCCGCGATAGCCGGAGACGGCGCGTGTTTTCTGCACCAGTTCGACGATGCCTGAGGGTGTTCCAACACCGTTGCCGTGAAGCAGAACGTAGTCGGAATAACGAACCGAGTTTTCCAGCGGAACCACGTTGCCCCAGTACGAAACTCCCGCGAGCAACCGGCGCCCGCCGACCGACGTGCTGCGGACAAATTCAATCAGCTCGTGGATACGTGCGGTCTGGAGGATTTCGTGCTGATAGCTCTTGTCGTTCGTTTCATTGCAGATCTCCACGAGCACATTGCGGTAACCCTTGTTTAGAACCCACCGAGTGACGTTGTCCGTGGCGTTGATGACGGCGCCCTCGTCCTTCAACCTTTCGTCCTGGCCGAAATAGAAATAACCGAGGATCACCGCCATGCCGAGTTGGTCCGCGCGGGTGAGAATGGAATCAAGACGGGCCATGTATTCGGGGCGAAGCGAGCCTTCTGCATCAAACGCGGAATTGTGCCAGGGCTGTTTGTTCGAGTAACCCTGTGGTGATCCACCCTGAAGATTGAGGGTGAACGCAAGCAGTCCGTGTTCTCGCCACCCGGGCATGGCGGCAATGAATTCACGGGTGTTCCGATCGGCGTCCCACTTGCCGGTGTCGGGGTAGGCCCAGACCGCCGCGGTTTCCGTGTTGAGATCATCGAAGACGCCCTGCACCATCCGGGTGTTGAAGAGAAGTCCTTCGATCTTCTGACCGTTCCAAGAACGACCTTTGTAGGTCGGTTCGCCGTTGATGAAAAACTTATTGCCGACGATTGAAACGTAAGTGTCGCGGAGCGGCGCCTGCGCGGGGGCTTGAAGCGCGGAGACAAACGCGAGACAACCTGCTAGCAGTTTGGCAAATTGGGAGGTCATGTTGGTGAAACGCTAGTGGGTGAGGTGGCGGCGGCAAAGCGAATTCTGCCGGGCGCCCGCCTGGGAAAGGCGGTGGTGGCTTCTACTCCGCTTTTTTCGACTCGGCTGTCGGCTACCGCACGGTTTCGAGAATCAGCGGAGGAAGGTCGGGCGGTTCGGTTTGGATGGAGAAGGCGGTTTCGAGTTTGGCAATCGCAGCGTCAGCGGACGCCTCGTCGTCGGCATGCACGCGGGCGAGCACCAGGCCCTGGCCGACGGCGTAGCCGGGTTTCACGATTCGATCAAGTCCTACATCTGGACGGATCGCATCAGTGCGGGCGGTGCGTCCGCCGCCGAGGCCGTGCACGACCTCGCCGACGATCCTCGCGTCACATTTCCCGACGTAACCCGAGCGGGCGGCGGTGAGCTCACGGACGATGGTGGCGGGTGAATCGCAGTTGAAGCTTTCGTTTGAACGCATCGAGATTGGCGCCCTGAGCGGCGAGCATGGCCTCAAACGTCCTCATCGGCTGGCTGGTGTTCATGCACCTCAGGACTTCGGTGCGCGCCTGCTCATGCGAACGCGAGATCGTGCCCGTCCTTGGACGACTTCATGAACGCGGCGCGACCGAACTTCACATCAAGCAGCAGCGATCCGATGTTCTCGGCAAGTTGCTTGGAAAGGATTGAGGACGTGATCAGCGGGATCGAGCAGATGGTCCCCGTGACGTCGCGCATGGCGTAGAGAATCCGGTCGGCCGGAATCATTTCCTGCGTCTGGCCGCAGAGCACACAACCAACGCTTTGGACCTGGTCGACGATTTCCCGTGGCGACAGGGCGGTGCGGCAGCCGGGGATGGATTCCATCTTGTCGAGGGTTCCGCCGGTGGAATGTTTGTCGACCAGCGGCCGGTGGTCGTCAGGAAACTGAAGCACGTCGCCTGAATCGCGCATCCCGATAGTGAGATGCCTGGTCTCCTCCCGGTCGAGGCCCTGC
This sequence comes from Verrucomicrobiota bacterium, assembly GCA_041689265.1. GTDB lineage: Bacteria > Verrucomicrobiota > Verrucomicrobiia > Limisphaerales > RI-55 > JBDNGP01. The sequence continues at coordinate 15,103 of JBDNGP010000077.1, read as the reverse complement.
AGATAAATTGCCATGAGCAGCGCCGCCATCTGCTCGGGCGGGCATTTTCCCGGGCGACGGCGTCTGCGAACTGCGCAAACTGTTCCGGGGGAATTTTCTTGCCGTCGCGTTTCGCCTCGATGAGCGGGAGGAGGTTTATTCTGCGGGTGATTAAAGCGGCAACAAAAACCCCTGTCCACATTTAGCGGACAGGGGTTTGTAAATTGTCGGAGAATTAACCCTCGAACCGGCGGCCGATCACGGTGGCGTTGTGGCCGCCGAATCCGAACGAGTTGTTCACGAAGGTGTCGATCTTCTGTTCCCGCGCGGTGTGCGGCACGTAGTCGAGATCGCACTCCGGATCCGGATCGTCCAGATTGATGGTGGGGGGGATGATGCCCTTTTCCATTGTCTTCGCGCACAGGACCGTTTCGACTGCTCCCGCCGCGCCGAGCATGTGGCCCGTCGCGCCCTTGGTCGAACTGACGGCGAGTTTTTTCGCGTGATCGCCGAACACGGCCTTGATGGCCTGTGTTTCGCAGACGTCGCCCGCCGGTGTGGACGTGCCGTGTGCGTTGATGTAGTCGATCTGGTCAAGATTCAGCTCCGCGTGTTTCAACGCCATGTTCATGCAGCGTGCCGCGCCTTTCCCCTCGGGGGCAGGGGAGGTCATGTGATGTGCATCGGCCGTGTTGCCGTAGCCGAGCAGTTCGCAATAGATGCGTGCATCGCGCGCCTTGGCGTGTTCCAGCTCTTCGAGCACGATGACGCCCGCGCCCTCGCCCATGACAAATCCGTCACGACCGATGTCGAACGGACGCGAAGAGCGGTGGGGTTCGTCGTTGCGCGTGCTCATCGCGCGCATCGCGCAGAATCCGCCGATGCCCATCTTCACGATGGTCGCCTCGGTTCCGCCGGCGAACATCACGGCGGCGTCGCCCATCTTAATGGTGCGCCAGGCCTCGCCGATGGCGTGGGTGGCGGTGGCGCAGGCGGAACAGGTGGCCATGTTGGGGCCGCGCAGATTGTTGTACATCGAGAACAGGCCCGAGGCCATGTTCAGGATGAGGGCGGGGATCATGAAGGGGGAGAGACGGTCTGGTCCGCGTTCAAGCAGGACCTTGTGCTGCTCCTCGGTGGTGTAGAGACCGCCGATGCCGGATCCGATGAAGACGCCGATCTCGTCGAGGTTCTCCTTCTCCAGATCCAGGCCGGAATCGAGCAGGGCCTGATGTCCGGCGTAGATTCCGAACTGCGAATAGCGATCCGTCCGCCGGACCTCCTTGGCATTGGGAAACGCGGGGAGCGGATCGAAATTAGCGACTTCGGCGGCAATCCGGCAGGTGAAGTCGCTCGCATCGAAGTGGGTGATCGGCCCGATGCCGCATTTTCCCTCGATGATGTTGTCGTACAGTTCGTGGGCGTTGCGCCCGAGCGAACCGATGGCACCAAGCCCGGTGACAACGACCCGCCGATCTTTCCAGTTCGTGGCCATAAAAAAAATTAACGGGCAGCCCGGTCTGTTTCTGGTAGACCGCGCTGCCCGGTGAAAATCTGTTCAGGACTTACTTGTCCCCAGACTCTTCGATGTACTTGATGACATCGCCAACGCTCTGGAGTTTTTCAGCTTCCTCGTCGGGGATTTCGTTGCCGAACTCCTCTTCGAGAGCCATCACCAGTTCGACGGTGTCGAGCGAGTCTGCACCGAGATCCTCGATGAACTTCGCCTCAGGCGTCACTTGGTCTTCGTTTACGCCGAGCTGCTCGACAATGATCTTTTTGATCTTCTGTTCTGTGGATTGGTCCGACATGCGTTTTTCCGTTTGAATTTTCAGTGTGTCTATGCGACGCGCAACAGGCCGTCAAGCTCAGATTCCGCGAATACTAGGTTTGATTTTTGGGCCGCCCACGATGAGGCGAGGAACGTCTTCTCTATACGTTGAAAATGCGTGCGTCCAGTGCTTTCTACATCACCATGCCGCCGTCGACGGTCAGCACCTGCCCGGTAACATAGCGGCCAGCCGGGCTTGCGAGATAAAGCGCGGCACCGGCGATGTCCTCCGCGCTGCCAAAAGAGTTCAACGGGATGTTCTTCAACAGCGCCGTTTTGATCTCCTCCTTCAGCACGGCGGTCATGTCCGTTTCGATGAAACCCGGGGCGATCGCGTTGACCGTGATGCCGCGTGACGCGAACTCGCGCGCCACCGACTTGGTGAATCCGATCAGGCCCGCCTTGCTCGCGGCGTAGTTGGCCTGGCCGGCGTTGCCCATCAGACCGACGACGGACGCCAGATTGATGACGCGGCCGGCGCGCTGCTTGAGAAACGAACGGGTGAGAGCCTTGGTCATGAGGAAGGCACCCCGCAAATTAGTATTGAGCACGGCATCCCATTCCTCCTCGCTCATGCGCATGAGCAGGTTGTCGCGCGTGACGCCGGCGTTGTTGACCAGGATGTCGACGCGACCGGGTTCCTTGAGAACTTCATCGATTGCGGTCTTGATCGCGGCGGCGTCGGAGACATCGAATGCGACCGCCCACGCCTTCCGGCCTTTCGCGGTGATCTCCTCCGCAACTTTCTGTGAATTCTCCGTCGTGCGGGACACACAGATGATGTCCGCCCCTTCATCGGCGAACTTCAGGGCGATGGCGCGGCCGATCCCTCGGCCGGCGCCCGTGACGAGCGCAATTTGGTTGTCAAGCAGACCCATGAGAAACTTGTCCGGCGAGCAGACCGAAAATAGCTCAGGCGGTCAATGCTTTAACCGTCTCCTCCAGAGAGCCGACGTCGCCGACATTCAGTTTTTCAACGTCACCGTCGATGCGCTTCATGAATCCGGTCAGGGCGGTGCCGGGACCGAGTTCGATGAACCGGGTGAATCCGTCGCTGATCAGAGTGCGGATCGACTTCTCCCACAGCACGGATGACGTGACCTGCGCGACGAGTGTTTCGCGAATCTGATCGGGTGAGCCGTGGGCGGTGGCCGTGACGTTGGAGATCACCGGCACGCTCGTCGGCGAGACACTGATCGCCGCGAGTTCGGCGGCGAGCTTCGGCTGTGCGCCTGCCATGAGCGCGGAGTGATACGCGCCGGCGACGGTGAGGGGCAGGGCGCGTTTGGCTCCCTTGGATTTCGCCAGATCACAGGCGGCGTTGATCTTTTCTGTTTCACCCGAGATGACGAGTTGGCCCGGACAGTTCAGATTCGCCAGTTCGACGCCTGCTTCGTCACACACCGCGCGAAGATCGTCCTCAGACATGCCGATCACGGCGGCCATCGTGCCGTTGGTGGTGTCGCAGGCTTCCTGCATGAACCGACCACGCTGGCGGACCACCTTCAGGCCGTCCTCAAAACTCATCGCACCGGCGGCGGCCAGGGCGGTGAATTCACCGAGCGACAGTCCGGCCGTGGCATGAAATTCCAGACCGGGGACGCGTTGCTTCAGAACCTGAAGCGTGATCCAGCTGACGAGATAAATGGCGGGCTGGGCGTTCTCGGTTTTCGTGAGCTCGGATTCCGGCCCGCCGGTACAGACACCGGCCACGTCGTAACCCAGTATGTCATTGGCCCGTTCGAAAAGTTCTCTGGCTGCGGGAATGGTTTCCGCCAGATCTTTGCCCATGCCGACTTTCTGGGCGCCTTGTCCGGCGAACAACAGTGCTGTTTTGTTCATCGCGCCGGGACTAAACACCAACGCGGGGAGCTGGAAAAGGAAAGTTTTTTTGTTTCGCTGGAGCGAGAGTTGAAATGCAGGTGCGAGCCACTTGCCATGAATGTTGTATCGCCGACCTACCACTCGGTCCTGCCGGTTGGAAACTCGGTGCCACTCGCTGCGGGTTCGAATGCGGGATCGGGTTTGATGAATCTGGGTGCCCCGATGCTGGCGTAGCTGTGGCAGCTTGTGTTTTGGACTCAACTGCGCTCGGTCGCCTGCAAAATGGGGGCAGGTATCAACAGGTGTCCAATCAGCGGATGCCATTGTTTTTTTGAAGCGCGCACTTCGGTTTTCTGACATCGTCACGGCGAAACATGATTGATCCGCTGCCCAGAAACGACCGCCTTCACCTGAATGGTGCGGAAGGCTGGCTGGGGTTGAGCAATCCCACCGAGGCGATGGCCGAGCTGGAGATGATCTCCGAGGAATACCGCCGAGACCCGGTCGTGCTCCAGACTTTCTGGGCGGTCTACGCGCAATGGGAGAAATGGAAACCCGCGTTGGAAGTCGCCCAAAAACTCGTCGAGCTCTGTCCGGAGATCAGTTTCGGCTGGGTGCATCGAGCCTATGCGCTCCGACGGGTGGAAGGTGGCGGGCTCGAAAAAGCGTGGGATCTGCTGCTACCGGCTGCGGTCCGGTTTCCGGATGAACCGATCATCCCCTACAATCTCGCCTGCTACTGCGCCCAGCTGAACAAACTCGGCGAGGCGCGCGACTGGCTCGCGAAGGCGATGGCCATCGGTCATCCAAAAACGATTCGGGAACTGGCCATGCGCGATCCCGACCTCGAACCGCTGAAGGCGATCGGTTATTTCAAATAGCACTTGTTTGGTTTGATCGCGGAGGCACGGAGATGATTAGTGAAACAGTAATCAGTGTTCAGTAACTGGGCGTTCGATGCTATCTTACCTGGCCGATTTCAAAACGTCAGTTTCTGTTCTTTCCTTCTTGCATTCTTCATTCAGTCTTTGCCCCCGCCGCAGCCTCGACCTGGCTCAGTTTCCATCTGCCGAACCAGCCCATGAACAGCGCCGCGCTCCACGTGACCAGAAATATGCCCCACCAGATTCCCCAAAGCTGCCAGTCGAGATAAAACGCCAGCAACCAGAACACCGCACAGGGAGCGAGAATCTGCCGATACAGCCCGACCCAAAGTGCGTAAATCGGCTTTTTCAATCCCTGCAACATGAACACGGTTTGAAACAAGAGCACGTAGCTGGGCAGCGTGATCGCCGCGATTTTGAGATAATCTGAACCGGTTTCCCTGACTGCCGCGTCCTTCGTGAACAGCGAAACGAACCAGCCTCCGGCGACGTAAACGATCACTCCGGAAACCACCGTCATGATCAGCCCGTATTTCAAGGTGGTGTTCAATGATTCGCGAATTCGGTCAAAGCGTTTCGCACCGTTGTTCTGGCCGGTCAACGAGAGGATCGAAATGTTCAAACCGATGGTCGGCAGCAGGAAAATCTGTTCGACACGCGTCGCGATTCCGTAGGCGGCGACGCCTTCCTTGCTGAACCGTCCGACGAACCAGGTGATGACAAAAATACCGAGGGCGACAGTCAGCATGTTCAGGCTCGCGGGCAGACCTTGCGCGGCGATATCGCGATACATGCGTGCGTCAGGTTTTGCCAGCGACCAGTGAAATCCCTGCCAGATCCGCGTGTGCTGCACGCGCCATAACATGTAGATGCTGCCGAATATCTGGATCAATACCGTGGCCAATGCGATGCCCCGGACGCCCATGGCCGGCAGACCGAAGCCGCCGTACATGAACCACGGGTCGAGGCCGCAGTTGAGGATGAACCCGACGATCAAAACGTTGCGATAGGTCTTGGTGTCACCGAGCGCGTTCAACGACGAATTGAGGATCGATTGCAGAAGAAAAAACACCGTGCCGAGGAGGATCATGTTCATGTAATCCAGAGACAGCTCCAGATACCGCTCGCTCGCGCCGAGGAAGCGGAAAAGATATGGCGCGCTGGCCAGTCCACCGAGGGTCAGCAGGATTGAAAAGAAAAAACCGAACGACACCGATTGCAGCGTGTAGTGATGGCCCTTCGCCTCGTCTTTTTCCCCGACGGCATTGGAGATCAGCGCGGTGGTTCCCTGTCCGATCCCCGCCCCGAGCGCGATGATGATGAAGAAGATCGGGAACGACGCCGCGAGTGCCGCGAGTGCATCCGTGGAATGAAGCCCGGCGAACAGCGTGTCCACGACGTTGTACATCGTGTTGAAGAAAAACCCGACGCTGGCCGGCACGGCGATCTGCCGGATGAGTTTTGGGATGGGTTCGTTGACCAGGTCCATGGTGGGCGTTCGCAACCGCCGCAATGAATAGGGCAGGAACCGCAACGTGCCAATTTCCTTTCACGTTTCTTTCAGAATGGGAAACACGCCACACTCGCTTGGAACGATACCTCTGATCCGCGCAGATTGAGGCAGGGAGCGAGGCAGGGAGACAGTGGCACTATCACCGCCGCTTCGAGCAACGAAGTCGACCCAAGTTCCCGAATAGTCTAAATGCCCTGTATTGACGGGCATGAGACGGATCGGGGCCGCCGTTGCTTGCATTCACACACTGCTGCGAGCCCCCTTTGCGTGGGTCCTGCGTCAGGACGCATGTGGCCCTCTCACGAATACTACGCGTTAGAACGCCCTCACCTGTTTGTTTCCCAGGTCCGCAATCGCATTTTGTTCTGTGTCCGCCACGCCGCCTTCCACATTTCGAAAAACATTTAGAAAAACTGTTTGACAGAATCGAGGGGGGGGGGGGACAACAGCGTTGTAGTAAGGATTCAAAAGTTCGGTGGGAGTTTCAAGTTCGTTTTTATGCAAAGGACCAGACAGGTTTTACATGGCTTCAGGCTGGCCCCGCCAGGGAACCGCACGCATTCCCAGAAACCTCTCGCAAGACTCACCGGGCATCGGTCCGTCTGTCACGCCATGGTCTGCCTGGCTGCGATCATCCTCAGTTCCAGTTACAGTTCCTGGGGGGCGGAGAGGCAACCCCATGCGGAAGCGATAAAGTTCCTCAAGACTTATTTCGAGTCTCCACCGATTGTTACCAACTGTGTGGTCGAGCGACGGTTGTTTAAGCCGGATGGGACCGAAACCACCCGCGAATATTTTCAGTTTCGCAGACAACCGGGGGCCTACGTGATCCGGCAGATTGCTTCACCCACTCCGCCGGAGACAACCGCCCAGCCACCGTTGGACATCATGACCGGGGTGGTCGACAATTCAATCTGGTATCTTCAAAACAGAACCCTGATCCGCATACCGGATACGTCTGAACCTGAGCTGACCGCTCCCGGACAGGGAACAGCCTACGTATCCGCCTCCACATTGAACAATGTGCTTTATTGGGGAATCAACGATGTCCGGCCTGAAACGATGAAGTGGGTGGATGATGGCAGTTTCACCGGCATCACCCGACGTGGGGGAAAGATTGAAGGCCGGATTTTAAATTCCGTCGGCTCAAGGCCCGTCACAACAGACCTGCGCTTCAATGGCGAACAGATGCATGTGTTTGTGGATCTGAAATACGACGATCCGGCGTTCGGGAATTTCCCGAGTGAAATCCGGCACTCGGTGGGCACCGCAAACGGGCCGGGCTTCACGGAGGTTGTGTACAAAATCCACGCGTTTGAAACCAACGCCGTCCCATTGGCCGGTTCCTTTTTCAAACTGGACGCCTACTACAAGCCGCCTGGCCCACCGTTACCCGAAATAATCTATACCAACGGTCTGGCACAGAGGGTTGACGGAGGAAAATTGGAGCCCGCCGGCCCTCTTTCGGGTCCGGTCGGAGTCTATGGCTCCCGGTTGATTTACGCTGTCTTGATCCTCGCCGTGACGGTCGGCGCATTTTTGGTCTGGAGGGGACTTCAGGCCAGACCCAGATAAACCACAAACACACGAACCCAAGTAAAATTATGAAACGTTTGACGTTCAGCGGATTGGTTGCAGGTGTCATGGTGACCACAGCATTGGCCTGTCACAATTATGGATAGGCTCCCTGTGCCACTGGTTTTTTTGCAACATACAGCAGATCATGTTGGGGTTTCCCTGTAACCAGACTCTATGAAGTTTCTGACGGCTCCGCACCAAGTGCGACCTACAATGATCCCAGCGGTTATATTGGCACAAAGCCGGGCTGGTTTCCGTGTGTCACGGTGCGCTGGGATGAACTTTGCACGTTGGGAACATGGTCTCCCCCTTACACCTGGCCCGACCCAAGCCCAAGCGTTTGGGGTTCCATCCCGGACGTGCCCACAGGTGGCGCGCCCAATTGCACTGGAGGAGGCGGTTGAAACTGCAAGGATTAGAAACCACTTGGAATTATCAAATTTATGATGCGTGCGCTCAATCAAACCACGTACCGCTCTCGCGGCGACAGAGTGCCGTCGCCAACGATGCGCCTTTTCAAAAAGGCTTTTTTGCGCTCGTTACTTGTCATGGTCAGTGTAATTGCGCTTGGCCTCTCCATTCCCGCTGCAAGCGGGAAAACTTCGGATGACGAGGCGGCTGCAATCGCGATCCTTCGCGAAACATTTGCCAATCCGCCCGTCACCAAAGACTTCGTATTTCGACGCACCACTGCTTCCAACGACGAGACGCTCATTTTCCAGTGTCGTTCGCAGGCGAACGCCTTTGTCGTTCGTGAACTCTCTGCAATGGAGGATGCCGACGAGGAGAAGCCCGCAGCGGCAAACATTCTCGCGGGCGGTTTTGGGAATGTGTATTGGTCCGTCGAGTTTAACCATTCGATTGTCGCGTCGAATATCGCCCGACTCAGTCTGGATGTCGTCGAGGCCCGAAGCAGCTACATCTCCCGCCAGATTATTCGCGCCCCACTCCTCTGGGGTATTCAGGAGGTTGAACCGTTGTCGGTAAGATGGGCGGCTGATGGGAGCCTCACCGGGAAACCGATGACACCCGAATTTGGCAAGGTCACCGGGAAAATGGTGAATCAGGAAAATGGCCGCCCGAAAGAAGTTCGATACGAATTTGCGAATCAACCTGCCGCTTTTGTAGCTGAATACGTCTATGACGATTCACGACGTCTCGGCGTGTTCCCGTCAACGATCACGCTGTGGCGCGAGTACAAAGGGGTGCGATACCTCGGTAGCGTATACGAGACACTGCGCCGAGTGACGAATGCCACGCCTCTGGATCTATCTTGGTTCGAACCGGAAAAATATTTCAAAGTCGATGGTTCGGTCGCGGAATCGGGGCGGCTGGTGTACGATGGTGGCGAGAGTTTCGTGATTTATTCCGATGGAGCCAAGGTTCCCACCACGAAAGCGCCATTGCCCGCCCGCTGGAAACTGACCGTTCTCCCCAAGCTCTTTCTCGTTACAATTGTCGGTCTCATTTTCGCCGCATTCTGGATGTTTCGGCGATTTCGCAAACAAACAACACCAAAATCATTATGATCAAGACCATTAAAGCAAGTGTCCTAATGAGTGCAGTCCTGTTGTGCTCATTGCCTCAATTGGAAGCGACTAATTGTAGTCGGAATTCGATCCAGCATTGTCGGGATCCAAAGTCAGGTCAGACGTTGAAGTGGTGCCCCTTCCCTACTTGGGTCAGTTGGACGGATGGCCAAGGATACATGGTAACCTGTGTCCCGGGCTTTTTTACGGGTAGCTTGACCTGTAAGGCTGATGGACTTCATCCGTGCTCGTGGTTTCATGATGAGCAGGATTGCTCGCTCACGTGGATCAGAACGTCTCAGTACACTGACACATCTGCCACTACAGCCGATGGCACTTGCCAGAACGGAAGTTACTAGAACCAACACCGCAGTCCCCAATACAGGGGACTGCGGGCTTTTTGCTTTATGTGGCGAAAACTTTGTAAGTCATCAGAGTTGACACATTGGATATTGAGCGGCGGCTTGCTGTCCTTGACTGCTGTTGGAAAACTCATCACGGTATTCCAGCAGAGCCCAATCATTGATGAGATAGATCCAATCGTCGGAGTTCAAACGAAGTTTCTTTTGCTAACAGCCGCACTGCTGGAGAGTGTTATCGTCGTGTGGTTACTTCAACGGCGATCAAGTTTATCCAAGAACCTGTTTTTGGCATGGTTTGGTACCGCGATACTTTTGTATCGCGCGGCAATGTGGCTTCAGGGTGCTCCCGAACCATGCAAATGTTTGGGCGCGCTCGGCGGCTGGCTTCCGTTCTCGCCTTACCAGCTTGGCGGTTTCATGCTCGCGTCGGCGGTTTATTTGCTGACGGTGTCCGCAATATTTCTTTGGTTGGGCGCTTCGAACGACGGGGCAATTGAAAAGGGTGTTTCGAAAGCTGTGACAAGCTGATTGTATGAAACCTATTTATCTGATCGGAGCGATTAAAACATTCAGAAAACGGGGTCGCGCGTTCACGCTGATTGAAATGCTGGTGACGATTTCGATCATTGGAATTCTCGCAGCCTTGCTGCTGCCCGCCTTGAACAAGGCCAAGGTGCAGGCCAAAGGCGTCGCCTGCCTCAATAATCTCCGGCAGATGCAGATGAGCTGGCAGATGTACGTCAGCGACCATGACGGTCGCGTCCCGCCCAACGAGTCCCGGTTCAACGGCCAGTATTGGCGCAGCACGACCAATTCGTGGATCGGCAACAGCTCCGCTCTGGCGGACATGGACATTACCACGATCGAGACCGGGCTGATGTTCAAATATGACTACCTGCGGAATCCGGCGAGCTATCATTGTCCCTCGGACAAATCGCTGACCACGACGACTCCGGCGGTGACCCGGCTGCGAAGCTATTCGATGAGCGGTGCGTTCGGGGGACGAACCAATGAGGAACAGAAGATCGTGCGCCGTCTTTCGGAAGTGCGGGATCCGACCAAGGTCTTCGTGTTTGTCGATGAAAATGAGGACAGCATTGATGACGCGCATTTCCTGACCTGGGCAGCACCGGACAACCGCTGGGTGAACATGCCCACAGACCGCCACGGCCAAAGCGGCACGTTTTCATTCGCCGATGGACACGGCGAAAAATGGAAATGGCGATGGCCGAAGAGTTTCAAGAACCGGACCACCTATTGGAAGGAAGTGGAGAATGGTGAGGATCTGGCGGATCTTCGCAGACTGCAGGAGGCATTGCCCCAGTGACGACGGCGGAATGTCCTCCCACGGTCGAAGGGGCACATGCGAAGCCACGATGTTTTTTGCTCAAACAGCTGTCGCTCGCCCTCTTCGGCCTCCTCCTTTTTTCTTATTCGGTCGTGCATCAGGCCAATTTGGGAGGCACCCCCAATTCGCGTTTTGACCTGCTTCACGCGCTGTTCGTCCGCGGCACGTTCCGCATTGATGACTATCACGAGAACACTCCGGACAAGGCGATCTTCGAGAGTCATTTCTACAGCGACAAGGCGCCGGGCGGTGTGGCGCTGGCCCTGCCCGGTTTCGCGGTGAGCGCGCTGTTGATGAAAACTCTGGGCATTGACCTTGATTCAGCGGATGGCTGGCGATACAGCAGTTGGGTCACGATCATCCTCGGTGTCGGCCTGCCTGCGGCGGCCGGCGGCGTGGCGATGTTTCTCTGGTTGTTGCACTGGCTGCCGCCGCCGCCCGCCATGTTGACCACGCTGGCACTGTTTCTCGGCGCGGCTCCGTTTCCCTACGCCACGATGTTTTTCACCCACGCACAGGTGGCCGGGATGATCGCGTTTGCGCTCCTGTGCCTGACACCCTCGCAACGGATTCTGCCGTGGCGTGAATCGACGAAGCTTCTACTGGCGGGGTTTTCGTGCGGCTGGGCACTGGCCAGCGAACTGCAGGCCGGGATCGTTGTCGTCGCGTTGGGCGTGGTGGTGTTGCTGCGCGGGTTTCGCCCGGCGTTGTTGTTCTCCTTCGCCGCGTTGCCCCCGCTGCTGCTGATCCCCGCCTACAGCTGGGTGTGCTTCGGAACTCCCTTCACGCTGGGCTACAGTCATCAGGCGGTTTTCCCAGAAATGCAGAAGGGGCTTTTCGGCATCGTGTGGCCGGATGCGCTCACGGCCGTCAACCTTCTGTTTGGGCCGACCCGTGGGCTGTTCTTCTGGTCGCCTTTCTTGCTGCTGGCCGTTTACGGCTACCGGGAGTTGTGGCACCGCTCACGCGTATGGTTTTGGGTGTGCCTGATCGTGCCCATCCTGCAGATAACGGTCATCTCCGGCTATACATGGGACTGGATGGCCGGGTGGGTGATTCTTCCGCGCTACCTGACGAGCGCTCTGCCGCTGCTCGCGCTTCCGGTCGGATTCGCCTGCAAACGCTGGCCGAAGATCGGCGGAACACTGGCAGTCGTGTCAATTGGCATCATCACAGTTGCGACTTTTGTCGATGCGTCGCCAAGCGACGGTGTCTACAACCCGCTCACGGAGTATGTCCTGCCACACATGATGAGCGATCACTACACGGACAATATTGCCTCGCTTTTCTACGTGTTCGGCCATTGGGGGGCCTGGCCGCTCATGATGCTGATTTGGGCGGGGGCGTTCCTGCTCTGGCAGGCTGCCGGACGGATCGAATCCATCGGAGGAAACACAAATGGGGAACCATCCGCTGATTAACATCACCCTTCCGGTGTTGAACGAAGCCGGGGCGTTGTCCCGCTCGGTCCCGCGCCTCAACGCCTTTCTGAGCGATCACGCCGATCATCGGGACTGGGAAATCGTGATCGCCGACAACGGCTCCGAAGATCGCACGCCCGAGGTGGCCGCCGAACTGGCGAAGCAATATCCCCGGGTCCGTCACGTTCGTCTGGCTCAACGGGGTCGCGGTCTGGCCGTCCGACAGGTGTGGAACGAATCTCCGGCGGACATTCTCACTTACATGGATGTGGACCTGTCCACGGACCTCTCGGCTTTCCCGCTGCTGGTGGAAGCGGTCGCCTCCGGCAGCTACCATCTGGCCACCGGTTCACGCCTGCTGCGCAGGGATCTCACGGTGCGCGGCTGGAAACGGGAAATGCTGTCGCGGGGCTACAATTTTCTCGTTCACCGCCTGATGCGAACGCGGTTCTCGGACGCGCAATGCGGCTTCAAGGCGATCACCCGCGCCGCCGCGACTGAACTGCTGCCATTGGTGGAAAACAACCACTGGTTCTTCGACACTGAGCTGCTGGTGCTGGCGGAAAAACTCGGCTACCGCATTTGTGATCTGCCGGTCCGCTGGACGGATGATCCCGACAGCACGGTGCGCATCTGGACAACCATGCTGGAGGACATCCGGGGCTTGCTCCGACTACGCCGCACGTTGCCCGCGATTGTTCAACGATTTCAAAAACCGACTGCCGCGAGTTCAAAGGAACCGGGCTCGTTTGCGTGAGTCGAACCCGGCGGAAACGAGCCCCGGTGGAGCATTCTCAATCCCCATGCCTTTGGGAACGTTGTATTGAAATGGGAGCGCACGGGACCGGATCCAACGGCATTGATCCGGCCAAATCCCAACGCGGTTTCACAATCCGTTTGAGTCCCAGAGGAGTGCGCAGCAACTTCGGTTGGGTTTCTGTGTTCATCTTCGGCCCAAGTCAGGGACAGGCGCACAGCCTTGGACTGATGATCATAATCCCGTTGGCACTGAACGGAGCTTGAGCCCCCCTCTTTTGCGAGGGCATCCGTCGTCACCACACGTAATCTTTCGAAGGGCCGGATCGCCCCATGAACGTTCCGCTGTCTTTCATGGTGAGGTTGGTGATCGTTTCCGCCATTGCTTCGGCGGATTCCTCGGCAGACAAATCCGCATTGCTTCCTCCCATGTCCGTGCGCACCCAGCCGGGGCTGATCGCGGTGACGATGATCTTTTCAGGCCGGAGCTCATGTGCCAGCCCGACCGTCAGATGATTCAGGGCCGCCTTGCTCGCCCCGTAGATGTAGTAACGGTGATCGCGTTTGTCGCTGATTGATCCCGTGCCCGACGAGATGTTCACGATGCGGGCCGTTTTCGACCGGCGGAGGAACGGCAGCATTGCCTGGGTGACGCGGGCGACGCCGGTGACATTGACCGAAAACGTGGAGTCAAAATGGTCCGCTTTCAGATCGTCGAAACCGACCGTGAACCCTTCCAACAAAACACCCGCGTTGTTGATCAGGACGTCGAGTTCGCGAACAGATTTCGCAAGTGTGGCCGGGCAATTTCCAACCGACACGGGATCAACCACGTCCAGCTGAACCGTCCTGAGCGAATCCGGAAACTCGGACTGCAGATCCGCGAGCGCCGGGGTCTTTTCGGGGCGACGCGTTCCGGCAAACACCGTGTCGCCGCGTTTCAGAAACGTGCGCGTCAACGCCAGGCCGATGCCACGATTCGCGCCGGTGATGAGAATGTTCATGCGCGTATTGTCTTCTCAAACCATGGCGCGGGCATCAAAATTCCGCCTCATTTTCCGGGCGCAAGAATGGCCTCGTGCAGGAACATCGAGATCCATTCACGCGCCTCCCGGTGATCGTGCCGGGTGCCGCCGCGAATCTCGAACAGCCCGTTGAAATGCTTGATCAACTGCGCCTGGCCGAAGATGGCGACGACGCGTTCCGTGAGAGTTTTGTTGTTAAACAGGTTTTTCATACGGGCGCAGTATTTCACAAGGGGTGGGCCAACGGCTGGGCTACCCTCTGAGATATTTTAAAAAAATGTCGACCAGCGAAAACACGGCTGAAACCGGGATCGACCCGGAAGAAGAGCTGAAGGAACGCTTCAACCAGCAGTGGCTGCTCGCGCCACCTAAGCCGCTGACCGAACGCCTGGGCCGGCAGTTCTTTCTCGATCTTCCGAAAGGGCCGGGCGTCTAACTGATGCACGGGGAGGGCGGGCGTCCGCGTTGGCCCCGGATTCTCTACGTCGGGAAATCCAAGAATCTCCGTCAACGGCTTGGCAGTTACCGGTATGTTCATCCGGATCGCGACAGCCGCAAAACCGTCCGGCTCGTCCACAGCGTTGAACACATCACGTTCGAAGAATGCACGGACGAAACTGCCGCGTTGCTTCGCGAGAACGAGCTGTTGCGAGAACACCGTCCGCTATTCAACCGCCTGAACATCCGGCCTGAAGCGCACGGCTACATCGGGCTTTGGGCTGCGAGAGGATCACTGACGATCAAACTGGCTGCGGCTCCCGACGACCAGTTTGAGTGGTACGGCGCGTTCAAAGGCGGTTGGCGTTACGCGGTGGCGGCGTTGCTACGTCTGCTCATCCAGCGCGAGGAATTGATTGCGAACTGGTGCGCTCTGCCGAATGCCATTCGGCGATACAGCAGATTCCCAATCTTCGCTCGTGTGCCCGGCCTGGGCAGTGACTAATCAGAAGAAAGAGAATGATCGGGAAGCGAGATGAGAACCGAAGTGAAAGGCAAGGAGTGGGCCGCGCGGCCCTTGAGCTGAAAGAAGCCTGTAGCGAAGGCATGGTCGCA
>JBDNGP010000076.1:0-14846 GCA_041689265.1 Verrucomicrobiota bacterium | reverse complement strand
GCGGGTTGCGTTTCCATCCGGGCTGGAACCTGATCTTTCCCATCCCAAAAGTAAAGGGCTCGACCCGTTCTTCCGCGCAAACAAGGTTTTGCTGAATCCTCTTCGACCGGCCATGGAACAAACGACCTCCAACAACGCCACCGCGAACATCTCCCACCCCGACGATAATCAGCATTGACGGTTGCGGGTTGTCGGACCGCGCCAGTCGAACGTCCGCAGTGTTTGACTACGTCGAAATTTTGACACAGCCTGACCAAGCCGCCGGACATCGGGTTGAGCGAATCCACGCAGAGCATCTCGGTTTTGCACGATCTGATTTATGAACATCATCAGACACAGCTTGAGCGCGCTGCCAGCGGCTGTCGCTCACTCTTGTCGTTCGGCTAAAACATTGCGTTTCCCAGTATCGAACCACTTCGTGAAATACAAACACATCATCGTAGCCAGCATCCTTGCAGCAACTCTTCTCTCCGCTACCTGCGCCGCGGATGTCCCCGGCAGCGCATGGGAGATGGGTGCGCCCATCGTAAGCTATTGGGCGGGACCGGGTTTCCCCAATGGAGGTGATTTGACGGATGCTGCGGCCACCCAGATGGGCGAGGGCGGCTGGAATCTCGTGTGGTGCGAGGAGAAGGAATTGGACGTCGTGCAGCGTCATGGTTTGCGTGGGCTGCTTACTTCCGATTTGCTGAACCCTGCCGCTCTTGATGACCCTGCAAAGCGCGAGGCGCTTGATGCATTCATCCTCCGTGTGCGGCAGCACCCCGGATTTTACGCCTACCACTTGAGCGATGAGCCGGGCGTCGCCCATTTCCCCGCGTTGGCCCGTCTCGTTGCCTATCTCCGCGAGCACGATCCGGCACATCTCGCCTACATCAATCTCTTTCCCATCTACGCCAGCAACGAACAACTTGGTACCAAGGGCACCGCCACCGATGCCTATTCGGAATATTTGCGGCAATATGTGGAGGACGTCCGGCCCAGCCTGCTAAGCTATGATCATTACCATTTCACGAACGCCGGTGATGAAGCTCAGTATTTCCTGAACCTGGCTCTGGCGCGCAAGAGAGCCATGTCCGCCGGGATTCCCTTCTTAAACATTGTGCAGGCGAGCGCTTGGGGGCTGACTCCTTTGGCATCCCCCACAGGTCCGCGCGTTCCGAATGGCGACGAGGTCCGATTTCTCGTTTACACCACGTTGGCTTACGGGGCACAGGGGATTTCCTACTACGTCTATTCCTTCCCCGGGCATCTGGGCAACATCACGGAAGCCGACGGAACCCCAAAGCCACTTTATCATGTGCTCAAGTCGCTCAATCCGGAGTTCGTCGCCATCGCCAAAGAGCTCCGGCCGCTGAAGTCGTTGAACGTCTTTCACACGGGTATGCAGCCTCCGGGCGCTGAACCACTCCCGAAGCAGGCCACCTTCACCTTCGACCCACCAGTCGCCGACATGGACTACAAGCCGCGAGAGCGCGTCCAAGGGGTGCTGCTCGGTGAGTTTGGTTCTTCCGACAAAGCAGACACCGGCGGGACCCATGTGCTTGTCGTGAACCTCGACTACAAAGTCGAACGAATCGTTGGTGTTCGCGGCCCCGCGCCACTTGAAGTCTTCGACGCAGCCATCGGGAAATGGCTGCCCGCCGGCGGCTCCCGCGCCGAACTACGTCTAACCAAGGGCGGCGGAAAGCTCGTGCGTGTGCGCCCGTGAGGTCACGCCATGAATGCCTTCATCAAAGAACCGGCAACGCCGAACAATAAAGGGTATGGCGAAGGAGTGGAACGAGCCTCCGACAATGGTCCCCTGGTTGAACACCGCTTGGGCGCGTAAGCGACCCGTTCCCCATCCCTGAAGCCATCTTGCGGGATTTGTGGAGCAGAACCACCCCGGTCGGTGACTGTGGCGGTTGCCGGTGCGTTTTACGATTGAGCGGCGGGAATGTGAAGGCTTTGTGACATCGCGAGGGAGAATGGATCAACCGGTTTTTCAGCAGTCTTTGCTCGCGCGATGAATCGAGGGTGGTAGCGTTTCCGCAGGGTTCTTCGAAAAACTTTATTTCAACAGACACAGCAATGATGAAGAGAATTTTCTGTCAAACGCTCGTGACGGTGATCGTCGTGCTCGGGGGCGTCGCCGAAGCCGGAATCGTTTTGAATGACGGGTTCACGTATCCGGATGGAAACGTCGTGGGTGCGCCGGGTTCGCCGTGGGTGCAGCACAGCGGCTCGGGTGCGGCGGTGATCGACGGTGGAAAACTGTTTCTAACGACCAGCGCGGGTGAGGACATCAACGCGCCGCTGGCGGACGGCCCCTACGTTTCCGGCTCGACGCTGTATGCCAGTTTCATCGTGAATCTCAGTTCGTTGCCAGGCACCGTTGCATCGGGCGGATCGTATCTGGCGCATTTTTCGCACGGATCAACCGGATTCCGCTGCCTGATCTGGCCCAACCGGACGGACGCGGCGGACGGCATGTTCCGGATCGGAATTCGGAACAGCAACCTCGACGCGGCGGTCACGAACGCCCCGCAGGATCTCTCGCTGAACACCAACCACAAAGTGGTCGTCCGCTACGTCGTGGGCGCGGGAATCAGCACGCTCTGGATCAATCCGACGGAGGAGGAGATCGGTGGCGTGACCGCCACCACGGTGCCGAATATGATGCCGGACATTACGACGTTCGCGTTTCGTCAGGCCGACAACATCGGGATGTCGAAGATCGATGATCTGCTGGTGGGAACGACTTTCAACGATGTGGTGTATGCAGATCTGCCGCCCACCATTTCAGCCATCAACAACCAGAGCATTCCCGCAGATGGTTCGACCGGACCGGTGGCGATCGTCGTCGGGGATGATTCGACTCCGTTGGCTGAACTGATTGTGACCGGCGCATCGGACAACCAGGCGCTGGTGCCCGACGGCAATATCGTATTTGATGGAACTGATGGAAACCGGAATGTCACCGTGACGCCAGTCGCGGGACAGCAGGGCGCGGCGACGATCACGGTCACGGTCAGCGACGCCGGTTCCCAGAAATCAACATCGTTTCAGCTTCGGGTGGGCGCTCCTTCAATCGCGTCGATTGAGAATCAGATCACGCCAATGGGCGTCGCGAGTTCGCCGATTGCGGTCATCGTGGATGACGTGGAAGAAGGGGCTTCGGGGTTGGTGGTCTCCGCCGTGTCCGACAATCAACAACTGATCGCCGATGGCAGCATCGTGGTTGGCGGCGCGGGAGGTGATCGTGAGATCGTGCTGACACCGTCCGCAGGTCAATCGGGCGTGGCCACGATCACGGTGACGGCGAATGACGGGTTTCAATCCGCGTCCACGCAGTTCCGGGTGACGGTTTATCCCGAGCTCGGGCTGTTGATCAGCGACAATTTCAATCGATCCGACGGTCCACTGGTTGACGGGCTGGCGGATTGGACCAGCCACAGCGGGGGCTACCAGGAAATGATGATCAGCGGCGGGCGTGTCGTGATGTCGCACCTTCAGTCGGAGGATGTCAGCGACCTGTTAACGCCGGGAACGATCTACGACGCGACGGGAGGGTACGTGTTTTACGTCGGTCTGACGGTCAATTTTTCTGAACTACCGCGCGGCGACGGGTCCTATTTGGCACATTTCAAGGACGACGGTTTTTCGCACCGCGCACGGTTGATCGCGACGACCAATGCGGCTCCGACTGGTCAGCTCCGTTTGGGCATTGCCAATGCAGTGAGCGAGGTCTCAGCGGAGGGATTGCACCCGGTCGGGTTGTCGTTGGGCACTGATTATATGGTGATTGTGCGGTTCAACTCCGCGACCGGCGAGAGCCGGTTGTGGCTCAATCCGATCGAGGAGAACGCTGGGTTTGTCGACGCGACCGATCCGCTGTCGCCGTCGCCCGTCGAGTCGTTTGCGCTGCGTCAAGACGGGGATCCGCACGGAATGGGAGTTCTGAGCGTCGACAATTTGCTCGTTGCCACGTCGTTCAGCGATGTCGTCGGAGATCTGCCGCCGGTGATTCGTTTTTCAAGGTCAGGGAACAATCTCCGCCTCAGCTGGCCGTCGGGGAACGGTTTTGAACTGCGTCGATCCACCACGTTGCCCGCCGTGAACTGGATGATGGTTCCGATGACGATCGAGGGGCCGGATGAGGTGACGAACATTGAGATTTCCGCCGGACGAAGTTTTTTCCGGCTGGAGAAAATGATCCAGTAAAGCCAATAAAGTTGCTTGCGGTCAGGGAGTTGAATTGTTTATAACCTTACGCACCTGAACATGAAATCCATTCGCCTACTGACTCTTCTTGCTGTTGCGTGCGTCCCAGTCGCCGCGTCGGCTCAAACCGTTTTGAGCGATTTCAGCGACCTGGGCTCTCAGGCCGTGACGTTTGAAGATACCTGGAGCCTGCCGGACCAGTTTGTTCAGGACGCCGGGTACGTCACGATTGAGCCCGTTCCAAACGGTGGACTCAACAACCCGCTAGGAGAAGGCAGCTTTGATGTTCTGGTAAGTCTGGACCTCACGGGGCATTCCCAGCTTCAAGTGACCGCGCGCCAAGACGCAGGTAATAACGTGGGCACCTTCACTGTCGTGTTTTTCAACCCGGACATCATCGGCGGCCCGACCAGCCAGGGACCGGTGCAGTGGTTCACTTTCAATTCCGGCGATTTCTCAGGCGGTTTCCAGACGGTTTCCATCGATCTTTCATCACCGACCGGCACCGACTTGGACTTCGATCCGACCGCCGTCAACTACTGGTCGATTGAAGGCGACTACTTCATCCAGAACACGGAGGATTTTCGGTTCTCGTTTGATAACATTCAGCTGACTGTTGTCCCGGAACCCTCGACGTGGGCGATGCTTGCGTTGGGCGGTGGACTGCTCGCCTGGCGCCGGTCGCGCCGCAAGTAGGTTGACTTGATAGTTTTTGAGCCCGGTCTTCGGACCGGGTTTTTTTATTGCCCGGATTTTTCAGGCTTGGAGGTGCCGACTTCGCGAGTCTAGTATCCCGCCATCAGTTATGACGGTGCTTCCCATTGTTGAGCGCGAGTTGCGCGTGGCCGCCCGCCGCTGGGGTTCCTACCTCCTGCGTCTTACGGCTGCCACGATTGCGATTGCCATGGCGGTGATCATCTACCTCGCTTCGTCTTCGCTTTCACCGTCGGCAGTTGGAAAAACGATCTTTGTCTTCTTGAGCGGTTTTGCGTTCCTCTACGCCCTGTTGGTCGGGGTGCGGGTGACCAGCGACTGCATCAGCAGTGAGAAGCGCGAGGGAACGCTGGGCCTTCTCTTTCTGACGGACCTCAAAGGGATCGACATCGTGCTGGGCAAGCTCTTCGCCTTCGGGATCGATTCATTCTATGCGCTGCTCGCGACGTTGCCGGTGCTGGCGATTCCCATTCTGCTGGGCAGCGTCACTTTTGGCGAGCTGTGGCGGGTTTCACTTTGTCTGGTCAGCACGGCTCTTTTCTCCGTCTGCGCCGGCATGCTGGTGTCGTCATTCTCTGTTCGTGAGCGAAAGGCAACGGCCGGAACGTTTCTGTTGATCCTGCTCATCGCGGCTGGGTTACCATTGGCGCTCGCGATCAGCGGCGACTACCTCCGTCTCGGGGATAAACTGGAGCCTTTCTTCGCGCTGAGTCCGGCTGCGAGTATCATGGTGGCGCTTTCCGGGCCGCCAACCGCCAATGCCGGCGAGATGTATTGGTTGAGCATCGCCTGTACATTCGGTTACGCGATGGGCGCGACGTTGCTCGCCGCATTCATCGTTCCCCGTGTCTGGCACGATTCGGGAACCGGCAGAAAAATGTCATCCCGAACTGCGTCTGACCGGGCGCAGATCAAACGCCGGCGGTCGCGGCAGGCGATGCTGGATCTGAGCCCGACCTACTGGCTCGCCAGCCGGGGGCGTCTGCGGGCCTTCTGGCTTTGGACGTTCCTTGCGTTTGTCGCCGCCTGCTGGTTGTGGGGGTATTATGAAAACCGCCGCGAAATGCTCAATCTCGCGACCAATCTGGTGATCATGTATTTCGTTCACGGCATCTTCAAAGTGTTTGTCGTGTCGGAGGCGGTGAGGATCTACGCGGAGGAGGACAAACAAGGGTCGCTCGAGCTGCTGCTTTGCACGCCGATCACGGTCGGCAACATCTTGAAAGGTCAGCTGGTCAGCTTGCGACGACACTTCATGTGGCCCGCGCTGACGTTGCTCGCTCTGGATTTGTTTTTTCTGGTGGTGGGGCACAGTTCGTACTCGTCGGGAGGGGGTGATCGCCGGGCGATAACCACGTTGTTCATCGTGGTCGCGGTGACATTTGTTCTGGATTGCGTGGCCCTCGCGCTGGTGGGCCTCTGGAACGGCCTGATCGCGCGTAACAGCCGGTCCGCAATGACGAGTGCAATGTCACGTGTTCTTGTGCTGCCATGGATTGTCTTCGGCCTGATCAACCTGAGTTTTGCCCTCGCCGACATAAGCCCGGATGGAAACGTTGAGCTGTGGTTGTGGGTCGGACTTGGGCTGATGGCCAACGGTGTTTTCGGCTGGCGGGCGTGGGAGCAGCTGCGGTCAAACCTTCGGATCATCGCGGCGGCCCGGTTTGAAAAGCAGCCGGCGAGAATCTGGGCGACGCTCGGACGCGCCGCAGGCCGTCTTGGATTTCGCCCAAAACCGGTTGCCTGATTGCCGAAGAATGCGCGCCCACTCCAGAATTGGGACAGCCGCCGGTACCGGTCCTGCCGTAATCCTTTGAATTGTCGCGGGAAAACCGTCCGGCATGAATTCTGCGAATTTTTGCCGTTCTTTTGGGATTCGATCGTGCGATATTTCCGGAAGATCCGAACACAAGTCCGTTGATTCATTCGCATTCATCATGAAACTGCACATAACCAGACTGCTCCTGATCGGGCTCCCCCTTGGCGGCCTCACTTCAATTCAGACCCCGGCTGCGGCCGCGACCACCACCCCGGCAATCCCGCAGGTCGACCAGGTGACGGCTCAGGGCGGCGCCATTCTGGCCACCGTCAAAGGGAAGACCTATTCCCCGACGAATACCGTCGGAATGCCGTTCGAAATCAAGGTGATGACCAACATGACCTATACGGTGAGCGACGGCCCGGCGCGGAAGCTCACCGAGGGGCAGGTGTTGAAGAGTGACGGCATGTTGGTCAGCCCGAATGGTTCGATCATGCCGGTCGTCGACCATGTCGCGATGCTCGGAGCGGAGGTGACCATCGTGAAGAACGGGCAGTCAGCCCCCGTTCGCTCGGTGACTGAACTGGGCAACGGTTCCAAAGTGTTCCCGGACGGAACCATCTATGATTCGAAGGGAAACAAGACGCGCCTGCTGGACGGTCAGTTGCTAAAACTGAACGGCGCCGCCATTCCCGCAGTGGACACGGTCACTCTCAAGGAAGGCAAAGTCGTCGTTCAGAAAGACGGGGCGATGATTACTGTGAAACCCGGTCGAACGATCATGATGAACAACGGCACCAAGGTGTTCAGCGACGGGAAACTAATCTATTTCGATGGTGCGACAAAGCAACTGAGTGAAGGCGAAACGGTCGAGCTGACCGGGGTCCGTCGATTGCGGCAGTAAAAGGCAGGAATTTTCCGGATAAAAAAAGCGTGGCCGTTGTGGCCACGCTTTTTTGGTCTTTAAAGTGGATTACTTGGATTTGGCCGGTTGACTGTCGTCAGCCTTCTTGTCCGCCACGGGCTCCTGCGCAATCAATTCCAACTGCTTCTTGGCGCGACTATTTCCGCCCTGATCCGCCATTTTCAACCAATTCAATGCCTGTGCCCGGTCCTGATCAAGGCCGTCGCCTTTCAAATAGCGGATGCCGATGTCGTACTGGGAAGTCGGGTTGCCGGAGATTGCCTTCTGAAGTTGGAAATCAACGATGCGTTGTTCACGATCTGGATCGGGAGCGCGCGGCGGGATGACGATCGGCGCAGCGACTGCGGGCTGTTGTTGCGAACCGCTTTGCGTGGCGGCCGACGGGGCTTGAGGAGGTGCGGTCCGGCTTGCGCCAGCGTTTCCATAGCGGGAGGTGAATCGCGGATCTCTCGCAGGGGCGGCCGGGGCTTGAGGCTGAGTGGCCGGGGCGGCAAGTTTGGTAGCCTGACCGACCGGTGGCTGGGCGGGGGGCTGCGGCTGACGTGCCTGTTGCTGCGCGCCGGCGTTTCCATAGCGGGAGGTGAATCGTGGATCTCTCGCGGGGGGCGCCTGCTGGGACTGATTTACGGTTTCCGCAGCGGAAATTGTGGTAGTGGCCTCCGCTGCCGTGTACTGGGCGAAACCGGATGGCGAAAAAAGGAGTGTCGCTGCTGAAATGCCTGTCAGGAGGACTGCTGTTTTCATAGCGCCAACCTTTCACACCGCGCGGTCAGCCGCAAGGGAAATGATGGCTTTCATCAAGGGCAGCCCACTACTTTTTCTATAAGATTGGTGCGTTGAGTTTCGTTGTTGTCGGTGATGATGATCCGGAGCTTGGACCGGGGTGGAATCGCGGTTGTTCCAATTGCCTCGGTTCCAGCGGGTTTGGACAAAAATGACGCGCCCATGTTCTGAGCTTCGTTTGAATCGGATGAATAAACTTTACACAGGTGTCACAGAAATATAGGATCGCGGGCTTTAATACATACGACAACTGAACTGGCTAAAATGGAAAATTCGAACATTGTAAAAGACTTTCGACTGCACGAGAAGGACACTGGATCTGCCGACGTGCAGATCGCTTTGCTTACCGAGCGCATCAATGAGTTGACCGATCACCTGAAGAAAAACAACAAGGATCACAGCTCCCGCCGCGGCCTTCTGATGATGGTCAGCAAACGCCGCCGTCTGCTGGATTACCTCCACAACACCGACACCAGCCGCTATCACAAGATCACTAAACAGCTGAAGTTGCGCCGTTGATTTTCGACTGCGTTTGATGAAGCTTCTCCGATAAATTCCGACAGGGTGAAACGGAAACCGCGAACCGTTTCACCCTGTTTTTATTCCTAGAATTCGCGAAAAATTTCTCCCCTGTCAGCCTGCGGGCAATTTCGTTCAGTTCCGAAACCGTCGGGATTCAACGAAGTTACTCGATCCTGACGGGGAGTATTCCAAGTAAGAAACATGTCTGAAAAAATTAATATTAATGTGGGCGGCCAAACGCTCACGATCGAGACCGGCAAGATCGCCAAACAGGCCGATGGCGCCGTCACCGTTCAAGTCGGTGAAACCGTCGTTCTTGTCGCCGCCGTCGCCGCCACCAAGGCCCGCGCCGGTCAGGAATTCTTCCCGTTGACCGTTGACTACCGCGAACGCGCCGCCGCTGCGGGCAAGTTTCCCGGTGGCTATTTCAAACGTGAAGGCCGTCCGACTGAAAAGGAAATTCTCACCTGCCGTCTGACGGATCGTCCGATCCGTCCGCTGTTCCCCAAAGGTTGGTTCAACGAAGTCCAGGTGCAGAGCATCGTGCTCAGTGCCGATGGCGAAAACGATCCCGATATCATGAGCATCCTCGGCGCTTCGGCTGCGCTGACGGTGAGTGATATTCCGTGGGCGGGCCCGCTGGGTGCCGTTCGCGTCGGCCGCGTCAATGGCGAGTTCGTCGTCAACCCGACGCATGAAGTTCGCGAGCAGAGCGATCTGGATTTGATTTACGTCGGCAACGCGACCGACATGGTCATGTTTGAAGGTTGCGCGAAGGAGATTTCCGAAGAGGATTTCAATGACGCACTGAAGTTCGGCCAGGAAGCCTGTCAGCCGATGGTTGAAGCTCAGAACGAACTGGCCAAGAAAGTTGGCAAACCGAAGCGCACGATCGTCATTGATTCCGTTCCTGACGAGGTGCTGAACGACGCGAAAGCGATGGCCGGTGATCGCATGATTCCCGCGCTGCTGATTCCTTCAAAGACAGAACGTGAAGCCGCCTGCAAGGCGATCCAGGAAGAAGTGGGCAAGCAGCTGATCGCGAAGTACGGTGAAGAAAAAGTCACGGACAAGGTCGTCGGAGAAGCGTTCTATTTCATTCAGAAAGAAGCGGTTCGGGCGCTCGTTCTGAACGATTCCAAGCGTCTCGATGGCCGCGCGTTCAACGAATTGCGCAAGCTTGAATCCGAAACCAGCATCATCCCGCGTGCTCATGGTTCGGCCTCGTTCACCCGTGGCGAAACCCTCGCCTACGCACTCGCAACATTGGGCACCGTCGACGACGCACAGGGATTTGATTCCTACACCGGCGGTCGCACTGAAAAGAAATTCATTCTGCACTACAACTTCCCGAACTTCTCCGTCGGCGAAACCGGTCGCATCATGGGCCCGGGCCGTCGCGAAATCGGTCACGGAGCCTTGGCCGAGCGTTCGATCGAACAGGTGATGCCCGGTGCGGACTATCCTTACGCGGTTCGTATCACGAGCGAGATCATGGAATCCAACGGGTCCACTTCGATGGCGACCGTTTGTTCAGCGAGCCTCGCGCTGATGGATGCGGGCGTGCCGCTGACGAGCGCCGTTGCCGGTATCTCAATCGGGATGTGCTCCGAGCTGGATGGCGGCGGGAAGATCTCCAAGTATCAGCTGTTGACGGACATCATCGGTTGGGAAGACGCGTTCTGCGACATGGATTGCAAAATCGCCGGTACCGCAAAGGGCATCACTGGATTCCAGCTGGATCTGAAGCTCAAGGGCATTCCGCACAAGATCATGGCGGAAGCACTTATTGATGCGAAGGACGCGCGCCTGAAGATTCTGGATCACATGAACCAGACGCTCGCCGCTCCCCGCACCGAGCTCAGCAAATATGCTCCGCGCATCAGGACGCTCAAGATCAACCCTGAAAAAATCGGCGCCCTCATCGGTCCCGGTGGCAAGAACATCAAACGCATCGTCGAAGAGTCCGGTTGCGAAATCAACATCGAGGACGACGGCTCCGTTCATGTTTACTCCACATCTGAAGACGGCATGCAGGTCGCGATCAACGAGATCGAAGGCATGACCGCCGAAGCCGAAATCGGCAAGATCTACAAGGGCCGCGTTGTGACCGTGAAAGAGTTCGGCGCGTTCGTCGAATTCCTGCCGGGCAAGGACGGTCTCTGCCACATCAGCGAGCTGGCGAACTTCCGGGTCAAGAAGACCGAGGACATCGTCAAGATCGGTGACGAGATCCGGGTCAAGTGCCTGGGTGTTGATGAAAAAGGCCGCGTGAAACTATCCCGCAAAGCGGCGATGGCCGAGCTCGACGAAGAGAAGGCGGACGCACCGCAAGAGGCTCCGCAAGACGCACCCGTCGAGGCCAACTAAATTCAAATTCAAAGCAACAGGCGCGAGTCCCGACCGGGATTCGCGCCTTTTATTTAACTGAACGGCATGTCCACCGAGTCCCCAAGCTTGCCAAGCCGCCCCGCCGCTGGCTTTAATGCCGCCGTGCTGTCTCAAACCACACTGCGGAAACCCATCAGCTACGCCGGGATCGGGCTGCATAGCGGGCAGAAGGTGAACCTGAAAATTCTTCCTGCGCCCACCGGTACCGGCATTCGTTTCCGCCGCATGGATCTGGACGGCCAGCCGGAGATCGAGGCCCGGGTTGAGAACGTCAGCGAGACCAACCGCTCGACCACCATTTCGCGAGGGAACACCAAGGTGCAGACCGGCGAACATGTCCTGGCCGCACTGTCAGGAACCGGTGTGACCAATGCGTTCATCGAACTCGACGCCAACGAACCTCCGATCGCGGATGGCAGTTCGCTCCACTTCACGCGGTTGATTCAGGAAACCGGAATCGAGGCTCAGAACGATACGATCGAGCCGATCATCATCACGTCGCCGTTGGAGCTTCAGGTGGGCGAGACGATCATGACGGTGTTCCCGTACGACGGATTCAAGATCACCTGCACGAGCGCGGATCGGGGCGGCCAGTTCACCCAGTTTTACACTGTCGATCTGACGCCGGAAACCTGGGCGAAGGACATCTGCGCGGCCCGCACGTTCTGTTTTTTTGAAGAGATCGAATACCTCTTCAATAAGGGGTTGATCCGCGGCGGAAGCCTCGAGAACGCCGTCATCATTCGCGATGATGCCGTGCTCACCAACGAACCGCTTCGTTACCAGGAAGAATTCGTCCGCCACAAGATTCTGGACATCATCGGCGACCTCGCGTTGCTCGGCCGGCCGTTGCGCGGACATGTCACCGCTATTCGTCCCGGCCACGCCGCGAACTGTGAGCTCGCTCGATTGATCCTGTCGAAAACCCGTCAACCCACCATCGCCGCTCAGACCTTTGCTCCGCCCCCCGAGGAACGACAACTTAACGCCATCGCCACCATGCCGACCGACACTGAAATCTTCGAGGACACGATCCAGGACGGACAGGGTCTGGACGTAAACCAGATCCAGAAACTCCTACCGCACCGCTATCCGTTTTTGATGGTGGACCGCGTGACCAATATCAATGGCAACAAGATCACCGCGCTCAAGAACGTCAGCATCGGTGAACCGTATTTTCAGGGTCACTTTCCCAACCACCCGATCATGCCCGGCGTGCTTCAGCTCGAAGCCATTGCGCAGGTCGCGGGCATCCTCATGCTGCGACAGGCCGCCAACGTCGGGAAGGTCGCCTATTTCATGTCCGCCAAGGAAGTGAAATGGCGGAAACCGGTGCGTCCGGGCGATGTCATACGGATTGAAGTCGAGCTCACAAAAAGCCGCGGAAAAATTGGCCGAGCACAGGGAACGTGCTACGTGGGTGAAGAAGTCGT
This sequence comes from Verrucomicrobiota bacterium, assembly GCA_041689265.1. GTDB lineage: Bacteria > Verrucomicrobiota > Verrucomicrobiia > Limisphaerales > RI-55 > JBDNGP01. The sequence continues at coordinate 2,113 of JBDNGP010000076.1, read as the reverse complement.
GAGTGAAGCCGTGGTCACTTTCACGCTGGTGGATCCGTGACCCCTGACGTTGCCGTTTCCCATTCAAAATGATTCATCCATCCGCCATCGTACATCCCGGAGCGCAGGTCGATCCCAGCTGTGAGATCGGCCCGTTCAGCGTCATCGGCGAACACGTGGTGCTCGGTGCGAACAACAACATCCATTCCCACGTCGTCATCGGCGGACACACTGTTCTCGGGAAGAACAACGAAGTGTTTCCCTTCACGACCATCGGTGTCTGCACGCAGGATTTGAAGTGGACGGGCGGCACCACCTGGACGCGCATCGGCGATCACAACACGATTCGTGAACACGTCGAAATCCACAGCGCCACCGGCGACGGCGAATCCACCGTGATCGGCTCGCATAACAACATTCTCGCAGGTTCGCACATTGCCCACAATTGCGAGCTCCAGAACCACACCATCCTCAGCAGCGCCGGGCTTGCGGGTCATGTGCTCGTTGGGGATTACGCCATCGTCGGGGGTAAGGCCAATGTGCACCAATTCTGTCGGATCGGCACAATGTCGATTATCGGTGGCATGTCAAAGGTCGTGCAGGACGTACCGCCCTACATGATGATCGACGGCAATCCCGCCGTGACCCGCACGGTCAACAAGATTGGATTGGAGCGTCGTGGTGTGAGCGAGGAAGCGCAAAAGGCGCTTCGTCAGGCGTTCAAGTTTATCTTCAAGGAAAAGCTCACCATCTCAAACGCGTTGGCCAAGATCGAGGAAGAGCTGCCCCAGCTTCCTGAAGTTGTCCGCCTCGTTGAATTTGTGCGAACCAGCGAGCGCGGCGTTTGCAAGTGACGCCGACAACGGAAACACAACCACGGATCGGGACCCCAACGCTGAACGTTCAACTCTCAACGTTGGAAGTTGGAAGTTGGAAGATCCCGCCGGATTCTGATGCAATATCGTGGATCCGACGGGAGTTTACGATTCCGGAGAATTAGCGTCCATCAGCGGTTAAATTTGTCCTCATGGCCGATGTCTTCACCAAAGCGAAACGTTCCGAGGTTATGTCGCGCATTCGGTCGCGGGGCAACAAGGACACGGAGCTGGCGTTGGTGAAGATTTTTCGGAGGGAAAAGATCGCTGGAGGGTGGAGGCAGCGGCGCGTACGGCTGAACATTCAACGTCAAACTTCGAACTCTGAACGTTTAAAGTTGAGTGTTGGGTGTTTGAAGTCTTCCTCTTGGGTGCGGCCGGATTTTGTGTTTCCGAAGTTGAAGGTTGCGATGTTTGTGGATGGATGTTTCTGGCATGCGTGCCCGAAGCATTCCACCAGACCAAAGAACAACGCCGTGTTCTGGGAAAAGAAACTTGAGGCCAACAAGAAACGCGATCGACAGGTGAACCGGATGATGCGAAAGCGGAGCTGGCGCGTTTTGCGGATCTGGGAACACGAACTCACGCGGAAGAATGAGGATCGGTGTGTGCGACGCATCCGGCGGTTTCTTGACGTTGTGGATTGAATGCGGCGGAGTTGGTGGTGGGTGTTTGATTTTCAGGATGTTACAACTTTTCCCGTGTGCGCGAATGGGTGTTCGATCATGATCTGTTCTGAAGCACCGCACACGATGAAGCCACCACGAATCAAGACCATGGACGAAGCGCTGGAGATTCTCCGGGGGATGGGCTTGATGTGGCGTACGCGCTGGGTGAAATGTTATGAAGGCCGGATTCCCAAACGGCTTTATGGCGGCATCGAATTTGGACCCTTGAATCCAGACTTCCGGAACCTGCGCGACGTGCAGGACTTCTACGACTACCACGAAATCCGGTTCAGCGTGGACAAACACTTTGACGAACGGTTGAAGTTTACGGCCTCGCAGTGAGGGGCAGGGGAGGCAACGGTATCCATTCCATGGGCCGCTTCGCCGTCATTGAGTTGGTCACTGTCATAATGATTCATTCCTTCCAGACCAAGGGGCATGGGCTCTCCATGATTTAAAAACGCACCGGGCGGGCTTGATGTGTGAGTTGAGAACCGGGAAGCTTGTTTCGTTTGAACCCAGCATGAGTGAACTAAAATCAATCGTTTCAAAAATCCGGGTGTTCCGTGACGAACGCGATTGGGCGCAGTT
>JBDNGP010000075.1:0-40679 GCA_041689265.1 Verrucomicrobiota bacterium | reverse complement strand
GTTGTCCGTTTCATTTTGCGAACGCCAAGGGGAGGGACTGGTTCCGGTCGCCCTTCGGGCTCCCTCCACCAGTCCCTCCCCCTCATGCCTTGTAGTGTATTGATTCTTCCCTTTGAGGTCACGAACTCAGAAACGGCGGGCCGCCCCCACTCACAAAGCATTGCTGATCAACTTCAGCTTCAAAGCCGAAGATTGTCCCGGAGGAAGACTGACCCGGTTCTGCGCGATGTTTCCGGATTCGATGCAGACCATCCGTTGATATTCGTCATCCCCGAAATCGGTAAGTCGTTTTGATTTCTCCACCCACGGATTCCAGACCACCGTGGAAAGCCCTCCACTTTTGTCGACGCGAATTTTGCGGCGCAGCGATTCATCGATCAGTTCCACCGAGTTCGGCGAATCACCATAGACGCGATCCGTCTCTTCACCGATTTTCAGCACGCTCACATTCTGCGTTTTCGCCGCCATGCCATCGACCTTGTCGATAAACCGGCCGCCGCCCAGCCCGGCGATGCTCGCGCGCGAAATATCACTGACACGCAGATACGTGTGCAGGCAGTCCTCAAATTCCAACCCCCGGTCCGCCGAACGATTGGTCACCGTCAACTCGCAGATCAACGTTTCACCGACCGTCACCGAATAGTTTAAATGCAGCGCCGGGTACGCCGACAATTCTGGGCAGTCGGGCAGCCGGAACTGCACCCGCACGCCGCCGTTCGGGAGCGACGTGATCTCCCAAATTTCCCAGGTGTGATTGCGCGCGAAGCCATGCGAATCATGTCCTTCACGCGGGCCGAACCAGGGAAAGATCACCGGGACGCCGCCGCGAATGGGATGTCCCGTTTCAAACCGGCTGGCCTCGCTCATGAACAGCAGGGACTCCTCGCCGGTCTTCTGAAACTTCGTGACGTGGGCTCCCTGCAGATAGATTTCGGCGGAGCAACAGGCCGTCTCTATTTCAATCTTCGGCAATCCGCCGGTGCCCGGTTTGAAGGTCACGCGTCCGGGAGCGTCGGACTTCTTCTGCCAGTCATAAAAATAGGTGGTGGACATCGTCGACGGTAACTGGAGCCGGACCGTACCAGACCCTCTTTTCATCGGTCGAGAATTTGTTTCGAAAAGTGACTGCGCTCGGCAAGCCCCGCTTCAACAAAGGTTCGATTCTCTTACGCAAAATTGGGCGACGACCGGCGGCTCAGAATCAGCATGGACGGCAGGGCGTGTCGCTCCGCGCGCGCCTTCAGAAGCTGGACAGGAATGCAGCCGCACCAAGCGCGAGAGAATCCGGGAATCTAAAAGCCCATCGGCGGACCGCGCGGAGCGTCGGTTCCACCCCACGCTTTCAAACGCTCTTTGTCGAGACGAAGAAGTCCATCGAAACGATTTTGCTAAAAGTTGAACTCGCACGAATAATTCTGATCGCCAATAGTCTCCACCACCAACCGCATGAACGAACTCACCGCGAAGCTCGCATCCCTCAAGATCATTCCCGTCATCGCCATTGACTCGGTCGACAAGGCGGAACCGTTGGCCGACGCTTTGGTAAACGGAGGCCTGCCTTGCGCCGAGATCACATTGCGTACCGACGCGGGCCTCGAGGCGATTCGGAAATTGCGCGACCGTTCCGATATTCTGGTCGGCGCTGGCACTGTTCACTCGGCCGCACAAGCGGAAGCCTCGGTTTCCGCCGGCGCGAAATTCATCGTATCGCCCGGGTTCAACGCGAGGACGGTGACCTGGTGTCTCGACAATAAGGTGCCGATCTTCCCCGGCATTTCGAGTCCGACCGATCTGGAATCCGCGCTCGAATTCGGATTGAGCGTTGTTAAATTTTTCCCGGCGGAAACTCTCGGGGGCGTGGCCACGCTCAAGGCGTTCAGCGGACCGTATGGCGACATGCAGTTTATCCCAACCGGCGGAATCGGGGTGGCGAATTTGCCATCCTATTTAAAGCTGAAATGCGTCCTCGCCTGCGGCGGCAGCTGGATGGTGAAGCCGGAGCTGCTGAAGGAAAACCAGTATGATGAAATCCAGCGACTCACGGCGGAGGCTGTGAGACTTACGAGCGCGTAACCAGAACCCAAACGAATGAACACGAGCCAATTTCAACAACTCGCTCTAACCCTGCTAGTTTTTCTCGGTGTTTCCAGACTGCAGGCCGCCGACGCCCAGCCGAACATCCTGTTCATCTTCGCGGATGATTTGAGTTATGAAACCATCGGCGCGTTCGGGCACACCGACATTGAGACGCCAAATCTGGACCGACTGGTGAAGCGCGGCACCACGTTTACGCACACCTACAACATGGGCGCGTGGCACGGTGCGGTGTGTGTGGCCAGCCGCACGATGATCAACACCGGGCGCTTCGTCTGGCGCGCGCAGGCCATCGAACCGAAGTTAAATGATGAGGTGAAGGCCGGCCGGTTCTGGGCGCAGCTGATGCAACAGGCCGGCTACGAAACCTACTTCACCGGCAAGTGGCATGTGCAGGCGGATGTGAACAAGATCTTTGACCACGTCTCGCACATCCGGCCCGGCATGCCCAACCAGACCGAGGCCGGCTATTATCGTCCGGTGCCGGGGCTGCCCGACAAATGGTCGCCGTACGATCCGCAGTTTGAGGGCTTCTGGAAGGGCGGCAAACACTGGAGCGAGGTGCTGGCCGACGATGCGGATGGTTATCTGAAGATGGCGGCAAAATCGGACCAGCCGTTCTTCATGTATCTAGCCTTCAATGCCGCGCATGATCCGCGTCAGGCACCCAAGGAATTTGTGGACAAGTATCCGCTCGACCGCATCAAGGTGCCCGAGAATTTCCTGCCTGAGTATCCGAACATGAACGACATCGGCGCGGGCAAGGATCTCCGTGACGAACAGCTCGCGCCGTGGCCACGGACCGAGTACGCGGTGAAGGTGCATCGCCAGGAATACTATGCGCTCATCACCCACATGGACGTGCAGATTGGCAAGATTGTCGACGCGCTCAAAGCCACCGGAAAGGCGGACAACACCTACATTTTTTTCACGGGGGACCACGGACTTGCCGTCGGGCATCACGGACTGCTCGGCAAACAGAACATGTACGAACACAGCCTGCGTCCGCCGATGATCGTGGTGGGGCCGGGCATTCCGAAAGACGCGAAGATTGATGCGCGCGTTTATCTTCAGGACATCATGCCCACCACGCTCGAACTGGCGGGCGCTCCGATTCCGCCGCAAGTGGAGTTTCATAGTTTGCTTCCGTTGATCGAGGGTCGAAGCGGGAGTTCGTATCCGGCGATTTACGGCGCCTACATGGAAGGAATGCAACGCGCCGTGCTCGTCGACAATTTCAAACTGATTCACTACCCCAAGATCGACCGCTACCGGCTCTACGATTTGGAGAACGATCCGCAGGAGATGCGGGACCTCGCGCAGGACACGGCGTTTGCACCACGTCTGATGGCGATGAAGGAGAGTCTGCTGGAACTCGAACAGGAGATGGACGATCCGCTGGTCCGCCCGGCGAAATGAAGACCGGCCGACGATAGGCATCCACCGTAATGACCGAAGGCGGGTTGGATCGCTGACGCTCTTCTCAAACCGCACCAGCGAATAAGATTCGAACGCCCATTTGCGGCAAACCTTTGTTATGGAAAAACAGCAAGCCCCGGACGGTTCCGTCCGGGGCTTGCTGTTCGGAAGTTTTCAGGCTGCTGTTACGGCAGCAGCTCGATGATGTAAAACCGGTTTGGAGCTGCCTCTGATGTCTGGTCCTGGACGGTCTTGGCCGATCCGGTGCCGACCACCTGTCCGAGCAGAGTCCAGGCGGTATCGTTCAGTTCGTTCTTGTAATAAATCCGATACGCACGGCTCACTTCGGTAGTGAATTGAATCGTGGTCCAGCCGTTCGGCTGACGATCCACTCCGTCCGGGAGGAACGTCGGCGGATTGTAGATGTTCGGCGCACCCGGCGTGGCCTGGGTCAGGAACAGGTAGGGAGCGTCGGCACCGTCGGCGTAGCGGCCCTGTGAAAGATCCGGGGCCTGGGCACCGAAACTCAACACGTCCACCACCGACTGGTCCGGCGCGTAGAGGCCGATCGCCTCTCCCAGATCGTTCAGCTTGAAGTTGGTGTGCAGGTGGGCGGTGTTGGTGGTGCCGTTGTTGTCCGCCCAGACGATCAGGAACCCGTTCGCTGGAATGGTGGTGCCCTGCGGGATCGTCCACTTGGCGGGATTCGCCAGTGTATCCGAAAGGAAATATCCCGACAGATCAACCGTGGTCCCACCGGCGTTGTAGAGTTCGAACCAGTCGTCGAACTGCCCGTCCAACGGATTGGCGACAGTCGATTTGTTGTTCGCCATCCATTCATTGACCAGCACATTCACGATGGGGAACGAGTTGTTGTTCGCCGCGCCGGGGGTCGGGAAATAAAACCCGGCCCATTCGAACTGGTCACCGTCCGGGAACAGTCCGAACGCACGATCCGCCGACGCATTCTGATAGTTCAAGTAATCGAGAACGATGGGTTTGCCGTTCACCATCCGGCTGAGCGCCACGCCGCCCGCGCCGCCGCTGGCGATCCGGAAACCGGTGTGGTACTGGCCGACAACCTTTTCGCCCGGCTCACCGTCCAGCCAGACCACCATCCACTGCCCGGCTCCGATCGACGCGTCCGCAGGAAACGCCCAACGCGTGAGGTTGGTGTAATTGTCTGACAGATACAGTCCGGCGAGATCCACGGTTGTCGAACCGGAGTTGTAAAGTTCCAGCCAGGGATCGCGATCACCGGCGTTGTCCGTCGCGCCCGTCACGTTGTTCGGCTGGATCTCGTTGATCCAGACCAGCGGGAATTCGGGCAGACTGGCGAGGGTGAAATTCGGGGCTCCCGGGGTGAACGGCCCGAAAATCACTTCGCGGGCCTGAAGCTCAAGCCCGAAGACGACATCGGTGCTGCCCGAACTCACCTGATGCACCTCGACCGCCAGCACATTCTCGCCGGGCAGCAGATCGTCGCCCGACAGTTCAAACGGGCCTTCGAGTACGGCATTGCCAATCGACCGCTCTGCAGTGGTTCCATAAACCGGGTTCGCCGGCACCCCGATGCTGTGAAGCAAATTGCCGTTGAGGTAGACCACCGCGCCATCATCAACGATCAGCGACAACAGCAGACTCACATTCGGATTGTTCAGGCTGTTCGTAAAGGTCGTGCGGAAATAATACGTCGTGGTGCCCAGCGTCAGAAGCGTGTTCTTCGGCGCGGGAAGTTCCGACGTTTCATTATAGAGCAATCCCCTGCCCTGCGGCCATCCGCTATCGCTATAGTCCACGTTTTTCCAAGTGGCGCCCAGATCGGTTCCACTCTGCTCATATCGCCAGATATTTGTCATCGAGACCAGTTCTACCTCGTTCGTCTCGGGCAGGAGCGAGCCCGCAGCCCAGTTGCCGACACGATTGTTGTCCCGGAGCGCATCCTTCAGTTGAAGCGATGAACCAAGTCCATCTGCGATCAGCGGCCACGGCAAATCGTCGTTGTAGCGGACCGAATCAATCACGACATCGAGCGCCGGCGTGGCACCCGGCTTGATCAGACTGATGGTCTCGCCGCCTTTGTCGAACTTGCCGGTGTACTGCCCAGCCACCGAAATCGCATAGCCGTACCGGGGAGCGAACACGGACAGGTTTTCAACAATCTGAACGTATTCTCCCGGCTCGATGACGGACCCGCTAGGGAACGTGAAATCAACACCGTTCAATCTGAATCCGGTCACGTCAAAGGCAGTGAAGCTCGCGCTGTTGAGAATCTCAATGTATCCGGCCCCACTCACGCCCGGGTTATACATGATTTCATTGATGATCAGACTGTCCTCCACCAGTTCGAGCACGCCAGTAAAGTTAACGTTGATGGAATCACCCGCGCCCGGAACCACCTGGCCATCCTTGTCGATGCCTGCCACAACAATGGCGTTCACGCCCGGTTGAAGCGGAACGTTGATCTGCCAGTAGTTGACGCTCAGCCAGGTGATCGGATAACTGACGCCATTGATGGTAATCGTGCGAACATCCAGCGGAGCCGTCCCTTCCAGCGCAAAGAGATTTTGTCCGACATCGCCGCCACTGGAAGTGATCTCGAATGGCGCTTCAGCACCGTCGGTCTGACCAAGCATGTAGTTGCGTCGCTCCTGCACCCAACTTTTGATCGGAGATGGATCCGTCACATTCACGACACTCTCTTGGAAAGCGCGGTAGTTTTCGTCCATGATTGGCTCAATATTTGAGGCCACCAACGGACCGTTGGCCGCTTCCTTCATGATTTGCAAGTAGAGACGCATGAACGCCGGATGGTTGTAGAACCTGCCAATTGTTGGATCATTGACGTCAAAGAAACTCGCGGTCGGACCAGCACTTCCGCCACCCAACGAAAAGTCCATGTCCCAAAGCAGCATGTTGAATTTTCCATCAGGGATCTTGTAGGTGGACATGTTCTTGCCGCGGGTGTAGCCGTAGCCGTCCCAGTCCCCGACGATGTGGCGCACGGTGAAAACTCGAAGCCACTGTTCTACATCCACCAACGAGTTCACGGCCTGCTCATAGGCAACTGGATCAGGTTCGTTCATCGCGTCCACCAGATCAAACAGCGATGAATAGTCATCGTTGATTCCACCGTTGGATTTCTTTTCCCAACTCCACCGATAACGCGCCTGTTTCTTGGTGCCGCCCGTCGTGGTGAAATCCTGCAGCTGTCCATTCACGTTGAATTCCCGTCGCGGTTCGTCATTAAATTCAAACCAGTCATCGACCTTGTAGATCTCCCCCTGGTCCTTACCGTCAAACCAAGCCGAGATGTAGTCCCCACTGTTGGGCTCCTGGGAGTCCGTGTAGACCTGTCCATGACGCACGCCATTCAGATAAGTAAAGATATAGCGCTGATGACTAAACGGAACACCCAGTTCCTTGCCGATCCAGAACGACAACTTCTCGCGCTGCAAAGTCGGATCACGCCCTGGTTGTTCCAGCCAATCAAGGTTGAATTCTGAGAAGCCGATGTACGGTTCTTCCGAGGGCACTTTGAACACAAACGCCGGGGTGCCGAAAATTGGACTCGAGTAACCCGGGCGCAGGAACGGACTTCCCCGGTACCGTATTCCGGCATTGTAAATGACGCGGTGCTGACCAAAGACCACCGTCGTGTCGATACGGTAGTTGCTAAGCTTCGGACGGTTCGTCCACTCGTCCACGTTCGCCTGCGTCAACCAGAACCGGTAGGTCCCGTAATTGCCAAACGGATCCGATTCACCAAACCTTACCAACGCTTCGTGTCGGGAAATGTCCTGCGGAAAAGTTGTCATTGCGTTCAACCCATCGAAGGCTTCCACGTGAAAGGCAACGAGCGCACCCGATGCCTGACCGGGTATCATTGCTGAAAACACTCCGTCACCCGCGATTGCATCTCCACCGGCCCCGTTGTCCAACATCGCTACCGGAACCAGCGTCAGACCCGGGTCGAGCCGATACTTCAGCAACAGACTGTTCAAGCCATTGGGATCGTACGCCCGTGCCGTTACCACGACATCCTGGCTAGCCGCAGGCAGGACGGGATTGTGCGTTATATCCCAGATCGCCGCACCGGCATTTGCGGTAGAACGCGAATTGGCAAGACCAGGCGTTCCCGGCGCCGCTGCGGGGAGCAGTTCACCTGAAACTTCAAGGTAGTTTCCGTAGAGCCGCAACAGCAAATTGGTGCTCCCTGCCAGCCAACGCGCCTTCGCACGAATCGTCACGATCTCGCCGGGTGAGGGAAAGTCATTGAACTTGATCTTGAGCCGGTTTGCTCCGTTGTCACCACCACCAACCGCGCGAACGTGGAGACTTCCGGCGCCACCAAAACCTTCACTACTGTTCCAGCCGGAATCCAGTTGATTGCCTTGAATCGTCCATTGCGACACACCGGAGGCAAAGCTGCCGTTCATCACCAGATTGGTGCTCCCCTGGCGGAAGACTTCAATATCATCCACCAGGCACTCACCCGCTCCCAGCAGGAACAATTGAAGTTCATCGATGCTCCGCCCGTTGCCCACCTGCCCCTGATCGAGCACGCCGGTGTGCTCAATCGTCACCCACGGCGCTTTCGCCGTCTCATCGCTGCCGGCCCAGTTCGCCGCGCGCCGGTTGTCGCTGTTCGGATCAATCAACTCCAGACTGCTTCCGTCACCGTCCGCCCAGCGACCCCATTGATCACCATCGACGTAAGTGACCTCGTCGACAGTGATGTAAATCACGTTGGTCGTGAGCGTCATGTCCAGGTTGGTGCTGACTGTCGTGTCCCACATCGCGATCGCGACCCGGTCAGAAGTGTTGGCCAGAGTGCCATCGTAATTGCCGATCAGATTGTTCGCGTTTAACGCGGGATAGTTCGTCTGCAACCGCCACGCGTCCTTGGCCACGACCAGATACCCGCCCGCCGCGATGGACGTATTGTTCGGAAACGTGAAATCGATTCCGGAAACAAACTTCCAGCCCGACAGGTCGACCGTGCTGTTGCCCTTGTTGTAAAGCTCGACATACTCGTCCGCGCCGTCCGTGATTGAATGATACATCAGTTCATTGATTACGATGTTGCGAATCAGCGGAGCCGCGTTGGCCGCGCCCATCGTGGGGGCAACCAGTTCGGAAACATCTGTCGCGCCGTCACGATAACGTCCTTCGGAAACGCCGTTTTCCTGGCCGGCAAAGCGCACTGCGTCAATGACCCGGGAATTGTCCGGAGACACGAAGAACAGCGATTCGCCCCCGGCGTTGAGCGCGAACCCGAGAGTGTTCTGCGTGAACGCCACGAATCCCCGCGCTGGCAACATCGTGTTCGCCGGAATCTGAAACTTGTTCGTCGAGGGATCGTCCGACAGAAACGCGCCGCCGATGTTGACCGGCTGGTTGCTGTGGTTGTAGAGCTCGATGAAATCGACCTGTGGATCGTCGGTGTGCGCCAGCCATTCATTGATAACGACGTTGTTCCACGCGTCCAGCAACACGCCGTCCATCGCACCGGGCGAACCACCCTTGAACGTGCTCGCGTCCCAAGCGCGGACTTCGCCCTCACCGTAGCTCGGCCTGCGCAGAACGAGCGATGCACCGGTGCCGTCGGGTGCGACCGGCCACGGCAGTTTCGATTCGTAGTTCACCTCGACCAGGATCTCGCCGTTCTTGTGGCGCAGTCGCACGCGGCCGTCGTCGTTGGGCAGATTCCCGAGATACGGACCGAGCGCTCCGGAGAAACCGGACGCGGTTTGAAACTCTCCCGGGTTCCGCGCAACCAACAGATAACCGCCCGCCGGAATCACCGTTCCGCTCGGGAAAGTGTAGTCGATGTCGCCGGACAGCCGGTAACCGCTCAGGTCTTCAGAAATCGGATTGGAATTGAAGATCTCGACGAACTCCGTGGACAGTCCGTCCGGGCGTTCGGCAGGATGATACATGATCTCGGTGATGGTGAGTCCGCTGCGGCGGGTCGACGGCCCGGGCGGTTCGAGACGCGGCCGGACGCTGGAGACGGTTCCGCCCGTCACGTTGGCGACATTGCGGAACCGGGTGGTCGACGACTTCTCCGGGTTGCGACTACTCGCCACCATCCCTACAAACAGGGTCGATGGAGCGACGACGGTCGCCGATCCGATTTCATACCAAGTCGCGTTGTCGTAGCTCGCGTAACCTGTGAACAGGTTGCCGACGCGTTTCAACCTGACCCACGTATAGGGGTAGTTGGCCGGAAACGATCCGGACGTCACCGAGGGCGTGCCGTCGGAAGGCCGCGAGGAAAAGATGATGCCGCTGATCGAAGGCGTTCCAAAGACACCGGCGAACAGGCTGTTCGTCGAGAGGCTCCCGCGCGCCATCAGTCCGCCGCGCGCCCACGGATCGGAGTTCCCGACCGAGTCCACGCGCACGCTCAGATCGAAGTTCCCGGTGCGGGACTGAAAATCAAACAGAAACTGGTCGGTCTCACCGCCGATTCCCGAACTGGTCATGGTCAGGTCATACCCGCCAGGTTGCAGCGTCACGCTGCCGCTATGCGTCGAGTCACCGATTGACCAGGGAGTAAAATCCGACGCGACAAAGCTGATCTGGGAGCCGGCCAGAATCGTGTTCGGGGCATCCGCCGTGTCGCGGACACCGCTGACCGCCACCGTGTAACTGTTGCCGATCACGAGCGAGGAAGTCGTCAGTGCGACCGTGCGCGGATCTCCGTTGTAAAAAACCGCACCGCTGACGGTCACCCCGCCGCTGATCGTGTAGTTGCCGGTTGTCAGCGCGGTGGTCGGATCAACCGATTCGCTGAAGATCACCAACACACGGTTGTTCGCCTCGTTGGCCGCGTTCGCGAGCGTGGGTTTCACCTGGTCGCGCGTGACCGTCAAAGTGGCTTCGGTCGTGATGTTCGTCCCCAGATCGTTGTAGACGACGCACCGGTATTTTTTCTGATGCTTGGCGAGCGGCGTTTCGTAAATGTTGTAGGTCGCCTGATTGGCGCCGGGAATGTTCACCTGATTCTCCTGCCACTGATGGTTCAACGCTTTCAAGCTGGTCGCCTGAGTGGTGAACTGCGCGTCCGTATGTTCGGTCACCGTTGTGCTCGCGGGATGCGTCGTGATTACGGGTGGCAGCGGCAGGGTCACGCCGGCGACCCGGAAATGCGCCGCCGGGATCGGGCCTTCAAACCCGATGTCCGGTCGGGTCCACGCCAGGGCAAGATTATCACCTCCGCCGCCTTCCTTGTGCAGCACTTCGATGTAGTAGCGCTGTCCAGCCGTGAGGTTGATTGTGCCGAAAGCGGTGTCCGACCGGTTGGCAGGCTCGCCCAGACCCAGGCCCGAGGCGTTCGCCCCGGTCCGTCTGGTCGTGGAAAAAAAGTCCCTCGACGGGTTCCATCCGGGCTCCGCAGCGATTAGTTGTTTGGCAGACGGACTCTCGGTCTGGCTCAGATACAGAAAACTCTGGTCATCGCTGCAGACGTAAAACGTGTAGTCGCCGGTGGCCGGGGCAACCAGAACGGCGCGGAGCCGTTGACCGTAGTAATCCGCATAATTGACCTGAGTCTCAAACAGGTCGTCCATGATGGAAACTTCGGTCGGACTGTTGGGATAGATCGCGGCGTTGGTCATTCCCGAGACGGAGCTGTCCGGTGTGCCACCATAGAACTCCCGGTAGATTCCGACCACATTCTGGGCAGAAACTTCCCCGGCGAGACACGACACGAGCAGCAGGGTGACGACTGATCCGATGAGAGAATTTCGTCGGCGCGCGCCGACCGGTTCAAAACGACTGTTAACCATCATCTATAGTATTGATAAACGCCTCGTTTGCAACTTTTATGAAACAATTTGAAGCGGGGTTTGGTTGACTCTATTTCCAACCGGGAAACGCAACAACAGCAGGCACGTTGAAGGCATTTCTGGGTCGGCTTTCTAATAGTTCAATGGAACCCGTTTATCAAGCAGTTGTTGCCCCCCCCGTGAACAAGCCGTTGACCCGGCCCAACCCGGGCGTCGGGACACACACTCCAAGATTTGCCGACCCGGCTACCCGCTGCGTTTCTGAAAAAGCGGCGGTGCACACGCCGCAGTCCAGACGCTCCGCGATATTTGACTGCGGGCAACCAAAGCGCTGCAGCGTCTGGATTGCGGTGGCTTCAGCACCGCTTTCGCACGCCCGAAGCTCACTGAAACCACCGCACCTACCGCCCGCGCGAAAGCTCCGTCGCCGGCGCACTCTGCCGGAGAACTCCATGAGCGGCGGTCCATGGCATTTCTGGCCAAGCCCGTTTGGCATCCGGGAATTCCCGCCGGGGTCAGAGTCTCCTTACGTCGGTTGCTACAAATTTGGGAGGCGCACAAAGGGCGGCAGTTGCGCAGCGCTACCGTGCGTTCATCGGATTCCAGTCGTCGGTTCCCGATTCGAGCGAACGCGTTTTGGAAAACGGCCGCGCCTCGACATGGCCGTCTACGAAACTGAAATTGGGCCAGCCAGCGTGGCGGTTCGTCGCCACACCATCTCCGGCGGTCACGTCCAACCAGAAGTGGGCCATGATATGGTCGACACCGCCGGTCACCTCGCCTTGCAGAATCGTCGCCGCCGGTCTCGGAACGGAACCCACCCGCCGCCACGTCGCGGGACCGCCTTCGTAATCGTCCGTCTCCGGAGACAGTTCGAAGTAAACGTTCTGGCCGTAACTCCAGCTCGTCTTGGGCGATTGCGACGGACACCGGTAGATGTCATCGAACAGGTTCTTCCACTCCCTGCCGGACGGTGCGCCGAGATAGGGAGCCAGCGCCCGCGCCCACGGTGCTTCTCCGTGAGCGAAAGCGGAATGCGAAGACCGCGCGAGTTCACCGCCGTGATCGTCCGCGAACATCACGCTCGCCAAGCCGATCTGGCGGAGGTTGCTCAGGCAGCGGATGGCCCGGGCCTTTTCCTTGGCCCGGGCCAGCGTCGGCAAGAGCAGGCTCGCGAGTAATCCGATGATGGCGATCACCACCAGCAATTCGATCAGCGTAAACGCTCGCGAACTGTTTCCGGCTTTACTTCTCACGGGAGATACGGACGAACACGATAGAATGCCTTATCCGCCGGCGGATTCGCATCTTGAAGTGTGATTTCACCCGGAGTGGTGCCCTCCTGCTCATCCACCGCGGTCCAGTCCGAGAATTCTCCCGAACGCAACAGTTGATAATGATAACCGGCCCACGCGGCGGGTGGCGTCACGGAAAATTCCACGCCTTGCCCGGCGATCGTCGGGGCCGCCATCATGAGTCCGGGAGCGACGTCCCAGGTCAGAGTGAACTCCTCGCTGATGTCCGTGGGTTCACCTTGCGCGTCCACCATGATTGCTTTGTACGTGGCGGTCAGCGGACCTTGGGCATCCATCGGCGCGGCGTAGGCCGGATGGAACATTGCCATCGGCCATTCAAACAGATCGGTCGAGCCGTCGGTACCGAACATGGGCTCCCACGTGGCCGGATCCTGCCGGTAGGTGTAAACTTTCAACCCGGGCGAGGCAGAAAGCTGCCGAATCAAGATGGCGTGCCCGTCCGGCAACGGATCACTGCCCGGATCGACGACGAAGCCGTACTGCCGATTGAACGCCATGCCGTTCAAGCTTGGATCCAGATCTTCAAACCACGGCAACGTCGGATCGAATTGGGTGTCCGGCTGACTGATCGCAATCGGTGTCAACACAGGCGTGGTGGCCGATCCGTGAATGTGAAAATGACCTCCGTCATGTTCCGCATACTGAATGCTCACGTGGGCCATCGCTCCACCCATTGGAACCTGATCCAGCAATGTCGGCGTTCCGGCCAAAAACCGGATCGGCAATACTTCCGCCGGCGTATGAATACCGCCGCCACCGACCCCGTTGGCGGACGTGTCAAACATTTGAAACCACGCGGTGTAAACGCCCGGTTTGGTCGCGGTCAACCGGCGGCCATGAATATGACCGAACGGGTCGGACCCCGGCGATCCATCGCTTTCGCTCACGGGAAACAGCTGATCGCTTTTGTCCCCCGGGAACAGCGACAACGTGGGAGCAACCGCCGAGCTTTCCCAAAAACCAAACTTGCCGCCAACCGGACCGGTCGCTTTCACAATGGACATCTGGATGAACGAGCCGGGTGCCGACGCCTGCGGTTCCGGACCGCCATTGATCGCGGTGGTCGCCAATGCCGTCGGTGTGATGCCCCCTTCGTAATAACCCGTGTAAGTTCCCGTTTCAGCCAGCACAAGGCTTTTGACGAAACCAGAGCCCGGCTCAAAAATGGAGCCGTTTTCAAAGATGAGCCGATCCCCTTGGTTCTGTCCGGTCGCACCGGCGTTGAGGTGGGCATGTTGTGCCGACGCACCGATCGGCGATAACAGCCATGAGGCGGCGAGTAACGTAATTGATGATGTTTTGAGTTTCATTGAATCGAGTGTTTAAAAAAATGTATCAAGGATTGGAAGAAAGGCCGTCGGGCCGCACGAAGCGTGACCCGTCAATTGTCAGTCGGACTTGGACCGCCAACCATTTGAGTCCCTCGACGTGGCCGTCGGCAAAGAGGTAATTGGCCAGCTGCTGGTGCCGTTCCACGGCCACCTGTGCGGCGAACGCACTGATCCCGAAACCGCCGTCGGCGGCATCCGCAAAATGGAAGTGATCCGAGCCCATATGATTGGTGTGGGCCTCGGCCATGAAGACGGTTTGCAGCGGTTGTGGAATGGAGGACAGCCGGGAAAAATCGAGTGCCTCGGCCCCGAAAGGATGCGGGACCAGGAAGTCGTTGACAGCAAAACTGTAGATGCGTTTCCGATTCAGGTCGTCTAGGCAGCGATGCAGGTTGGTGCCCGCTAGGTAAGGCTGCAACGTTCCGACCCACGACGCGCGATTGTGCTGCGATTGCGGCAGCCGCCCGTCAAAGTCATCCGCGTACATCTGGCTGGCGAGCCCGACCTGCCGGAGGTTGCTCAGGCATTTTATCGCGCGGGCTTTCGCTTTGGCGCGACCCACCGCAGGCAGCAGCAGGCCGGCAAGCACCGCAATGATCCCGATGACCACCAACAGCTCAATCAAGGTGAACGCCCTGGTAAGGCATTTCATAATCCGAACCTATCCGAATGGGGGAGAGTGCTTCCACGACGTCGCCAAAATTGGATTCCGCCGAAAAGGTCACGAGCATGCCCATCTAGGCGACCGATTGCAAAACCGCCCAGTGCAGGCCGATCGAGCTGGCCAGCATGATGACGGTGGTGATGCGTGCAACGCGGTTCATTAACGTGGCGGAATCTGGCGCACACGGCACAACAAGTCAATCGTCCGCCAGATTTACCCTCAACAATTCGATGAAATAATGTTCCAGTTCATCCAACATACATGTGATGCCAACGCCGTTGCACGAAACGCAGATCATAGTTCTCCTGAAAGCGCCCCGCCCCGGTCTCGCGAAAACGCGCCTCGCCGCAGCCATCGGCGACGCCGCTGCTTTGACTGCATACCGGAGTTTGGTTGAGTTTCTGTTTGAACGAATCGCCTCGGTAACGTCTGTCCAACTGCGCTTCACCCCGGCGGACGCGGCGGCGGAAATCGATCACTGGTTGAAGCCCGGCTGGATCTCTCGACCGCAAGGCGACGGCGATTTGGGCGACCGACTTCATTCCGCATTCAGATCGAGCCGAGACGAAGGGTTTGCCAAGACGATCATCATCGGTTCCGACTGCCCCTATCTCGACGTCGCGGACCTTGAGGAAGCCGCGTTGTCGCTGGACCAATACGATGTGGCAGTCGGGCCAGCAAACGACGGCGGTTACTGGTTGATCGGATTGAAGGATGCACATCCGGAATTGTTCATCGGGATTGATTGGAGCACCGGGCAGGTGTTGCAACAAACACTCGATTCCGCTCGTCGAGTTGAACTCAAACATCATCTGCTGAGAACTTTGTCTGACGTAGACACGTTGGAGGATTGGAACGCGTTCCGGTCTTATCCCGGGGACAGAGACTGAGATTTGCACCAATCGTTTTTGATCGCCAGATCGCCAGGGGCCGGCCAAAGAAACATCCCCGTCCAGGTCCAGACCTTCATTTCGTTTCCAGCGGCGTGGTTGGAATAATCCCTTATCCTACCCCGGATCTCGCAGCCGGATCTACGGTTGGTTCAACACGATTCTAGTTTTTTTCGCTAAAGAACGAATCACGCCAGCCGATGAATTACGCACGGTCCCGACTGCGGAAGAAGGGATACGATGATGAAGTTCTCGCCCACCAACCAAGTTGTGACTCCCGGCAATACGGGGCCGAACGCGCATGACGGCATAATATCATCCAACGGCGAAGATACGAGAGAAGCATGTCGCGCGATCGTTGCCAACGCTCCGCTGAGCCCGTCCCAATGAAACCCCCTCAAACAATCACGGTCAGACGAAGTTTCCTCATCATTCAGGTTTTGGTCGGACTGCTTCTGATATTCCTTGGCATACAAGGCGCGATTCAATGGCAGGTGTGCCTTACGGGCCTGAAAGCGGTCACCAGACTTGAGGATCACGACCTGCCTCTTCTGCAACACTTGGCCACACTGGAAGCCGATCTCAATTTGTACCAGCTTCGCCACTTTGAGTTGATGCTCGGAGCGGCGGCGCATCCCGCCGAAATTGTCGACGAGCTCGAAGCAATGGAGGGAGACCAGGAGGCACTGACAAGAAAGTTGAAGAGCCTCATCCAAGACGAAACAGGTCAGCAACTTCTCGACCAACGGTCGTCAGAGCTAGCCCGCTATTTCAAACTTACCAGGAAGTTTCGCTCGACGCTCGGCGTTGATTCCACAGCGGCACTCAGATTGATGGGGACTGAGACGACTGCTCAGTTCGCCCGACTGGAAGGCGTCAACGAAAAGGCGAAGGACCACTTCATACAGGGCGCAATTTCCCGCTCATCCACCGCGGTGACTGCGTTTGGCAACATGAAGAAATCTGTGCTTGGACTCGGAACCACGAGCATAGGTTTCGCCGCCTGTTTTTTTCTGCTGGTTGCCGCAATTTCCACGCGAATCCGCAGGTCATTGATTCAAATTGCCAACCAGCTCAAGGTCCGCTCGACCAACAACGTCGCCTTCGCCGGCGCGTTTGCCGACGCCAGCAAAATTCTCGCCGATGGTGCAAGCAATCAGGCAGCTTCACTCGAAGAGACCAGCGCGTCACTCGAAGAGGTGACCAGCATGGTCACTCGAAACGCCGACGCCGCACAGCAGGCGAACGTCCTGTCCAGCCAGACGATCTCCGCTGCCGAAGCCGGTGCCCAGGAAATGAAACAAATGAGCGAATCGATGGCTGCCATCAAGCGGTCGAGTGATGAGGTGGCCAAGATCGTCAAGAATATCGATGAGATCGCCTTCCAGACAAAAATACTGGCGTTGAACGCCGCCGTTGAAGCCGCGAGGGCCGGCCAGGCTGGAGCGGGTTTTGCCGTGGTTGCCGAGGAGGTCCGCAACCTCGCGCAGTTGAGTGCCAGCGCGGCCCAGGAAACGGCGCGGCGCATTGAAGACGCGATCACGAAGACCGCTCACGGGGTGAAAGTAAGCGGGAATGTTGAAGCGAATTTTTTCGAGATCACTGAGAAGGCCTGCTCCGTTGATTTGCTCGTCAGCCAAATCGCAGTTGCCTGCCGCGAGCAGGCCCTGGGAATCACGCAGGTTAACAGTGCCGTGACAGACATGGACAAGGTCACCCAGTCCAACGCCGCCAGCGCTGAGGAATGCGCCAGTGCCGCCGAGGAACTGAATTCCCAGGCGACTGAACAGAAAGCCCACGTGGACGATCTTGTCGCCCTCGTCGGCATGCGGAACAATTCCCATGAAAAAGCTAGGGCCCTTGTCGAATCCAAGGAGTCCGGGAAAGGAAGAGCGAAAGCGGGTCGTTCAAAGAATCAATCCGCTTCTTCGGACAGCTACCGGTCGGAGTCACGACTGAACCCCCTGCCCATGCCTCCCCCACCCCGTTCCGGCAACGAACATTCCGTTGTCATCGGATCGACACCGGCGGACGTGAATTTCAAGGACTTCTAAATTTTCACCGCGCCGTCCACCCGGCATGGCTGAAGAGTCGAAATGCGGCTGCGAGTCATCGCCGCCGCATTTTTTTAGGAAAACCACAAATGAATACAGAGCGCACCGACGATCAATGACTTCGGATCGCGGCGTGGACCAGTCCCACATCCGTCTTCAATCCGTGTCAATTCGTGGCTGGAAAACGGTAGCGATTACCGCCTATTTCATCCGCGCGGCGATTGACGGCTCGGCACCGATCGTGCCCACCAACTCCTGCAAGTAGTCGGGTGATTTGATACGCTCCGCTTCAGCTTTCGCCTTCTTCAAACGCCCCGGGATGTCCAGACGCTCCGCCTCCTCGACATGCGTCACTTTCGTGAGGAACCCGTTGAGATACGAGATCCGCTGTTTCGTCAGATGCAGGTCGATCGTCTGTTTGGCCTGCAGGCGTTCCTGATACCAGTCGCTTGCGAGGAGATCTTCCCGGGTGAATAGTTTTCGGAACTCCGGATCGTTGAGTCCTTTTCCATCCCATTGATCGTCGCGCATGATGTGCAGCAACGCCTTCAGCGGAGGACCTGCCAGCTCAATGCTGCCGTCTTTGAAGTAGTCGCTCGAAACGCGGCGCTGCGTCTCGACGATGTTGTCCATCCCGTCCGCAAAATTCTCCATGCCCTGAAGTTCCGGACGCAGCATCTCATCGGTGAACACGACATGTGGATGATTAAACATGCGACCGAAGAAATTCTGCACAAACCTTCGCGTCATGCGGTACCCGAGCCGGCTGAAAAGCAGTTTCTTGCCGTTGAAATCAACGTCCTCGCACCGCTCGAAATAGCCGTTCTCTATCAAGAATTTCGCCGAGCGCTCCTCGCTGCTCATGCGGCACCAGATCTCCGGAATCAACAGACTGACATCATGATCCACGCGACATTTGGGCCCGACATACCCGGCGGCAGAAACAAAACTGTTGTAACCGGTCAAAAGATACCCGACCAGCGACGCATTCAGATCATGGATCGGCAGGAGCGCGTTGAACGGCCCCTTCGTCATCGCCCCCTCGGAACCCGCGCCGGTTGTCGAAGGTGATTTGCCGGTCATCGAACAGATGAATTCCATGAACAACTCCGGAAGATCCATGTAGTGGATCGGATTGTACACCGCGAGCGCGCGGATGTTGTTCTCCAGATCGGGCGGGTTGTTGCGCCGACCTGGAACCACGCAGTTCACCGGCGTCAACACCGGTTCATCCGGCGGCACCAGACGATGCAGCCGCGTTGCCATTTCGATCAGATAGTTGTCGCGCTCGCTGACGAGGTCGGGTCGCAGCTGCAGATACCGCGGGTTCTTCGAGGGTTTTCCATCGACGATACGCGGGTTCGCGTTGCAGACGAAATAATCCGGCTTGTCTGCCGTGGTGGCCTCCCAGATGAACTGCTGCATCGGCTGCGTAAACTTCACCAGATTGATCGCGTCGTCCACCATCTCACGGGCGTCGGTTCGGGTCAGCGGCTGGTAATTTGAGAAGAAATTTCCGCTGCGCGACATGTCACTTTCCGTCTGCTTGTCGTAACCTCGGATGACCGCGTCGTCCGGACGCTGGAACAGGCGGAACTCACAGTTCTGCACAAACTTCACGCTCAGGTTCTCGTAGTCGGGATTCAACTTGCCGAGCTGCCGTGCGGGCACCACGACGGCAGCCGTGATGTCATCCTCACGCGAGAGTTTGGCCGCCGGATAAAAATCCTTCCGCAACCCGAATACGCGCCACGATCCGTCCGGCGCGTAACCAACCCGCACGTAACTGGAAACCAGCTTGCGGTTGTCGCACTTCAATTCGTTGCCCGGCGTGCCGTTGATGATGTCGACTCCAAAATGTTCCCGCCAGCTCTCTCCCCAGCCGGCCTTGTAAAACCGTTTGACCACGAACACGAGCTCCTTCGTGTACTGCGGAATCGAGTCCAGCCACGCGTTGTATTCATCGGAGTAATCGCGGGCGGACGGCGTCAACAACTTGATCACCGAACCGAGCGAACGGTCCGAATCCAGGATCTTCCGCGTGTCGACTCCACGCCGGGCCAGATCTTTGAAGCGATCGGAATAGTCGCGAACAATGAGTTCCACGACGTGATCGAAGTCCTCCTTGAAGTTTGATATGAATACCGGCCCCTGCAAAACCGCGTCCGTGATTGGCTTGGAAATCTCGGACTTCCCGCCGCCCGAAACAGTGCACGGCTTGTGACACAGCGTGCCTTCGGCGACCGTCCCAATGAGACGCCACGCCCGCCCGCCCGGCGGCTTGTTCATCGTGACCTTGTAACCGGAGGGACGCACGTAGGTGTTGTGCGGCAGGATCTTGATCGACCGTGTCTCATCACCGTCTGGCCAGCTCGCTTTCTGCGTGTGCAAATCGAACAGCACATTCTCCGGAACATAGATGATGTTCGGATACATCTTGTCGACCGCGTACCCCCCCGGTTTCACATCCATCATGTGACCGTACTGCTCGACCATGCTGGCGAATGAATGGCCCATCCGGCGGACATGCCGGTCGCCGCTGAATTCCTCGCCCAGATCGTAGCTCGGATAAACCAGCGCGCCGCCGGCGTGTTCCTCCTCAACCATCCCATACAGGTTTGAGGCGTAGCTGATCTGCGTCTTCACCTCTTTCTTGCAATATCCGAAATAGTTGTCGGCGATGATCGTGACCATCACGCCCTTTTCATCGCGACACGTCAGCTTGAACGCGCTGCCGCCGTTGTAGAATTCATTCTCGTCCTTCCAGCACATGCCGTCGCGCTTCTGACGATCCGTCGCCGTGCCAAAATGCGGCAGCCCGACATCCTTCTTTTTAATCGTCGTCAGGTGCGGAGCGAGAATCACACAGCCGGTGTGGCCGGTCCAGTGATCGACATCCAGTCCCGCATCATTCTGCGGCAGGTAGGGATCGCCCGCGTTGCCGAAAATGCTCTCCACGAAATCCAGATTGCAAACGAGATTGCCCGGCGCGAAGAAACGGATCTCCATCGTCTTCTCAAGCGAAACACCTTTCACCTCCGGACAAACCACCGGACGCAGCAACACGGACGCCCAGCACTCGGCCTTGTCAGTTTGACTCGCGGAAAATGGAAGACGCAGCAGTTCGTGGGGTGGCGTCAGCGCATGTTGCAGCACGTTGGCAAACACGTTGACCGGCACCACAATCTTGTCCTCGGGAATCGGCAACCCGTCGTCCGTCACGTGAAAGACGCCCTTGGTGGTCCGACGATCCTTGGCCGGATTGTGCAGCACGCCGTTCTTTGTGCGATACGAACTGACGATCTCGCTCTTGAAGTGGTCGTCGTCCGGCGGAAGCGAAAGCGTGCGCGCAATCCCGTGCCGGTCGAGAATGAACGTGCGGCTCGGCAACTTCGGTTGCACCGTGCAGCCATCGAGATAGCCGTCGAGAAACTTCTGAATGCGCCAGTCCGCCGGGCACAGATAGTTCGCCAGCAGCCGGCCCGTCTCGCGGTTGTGCTGCAACAACGTATCCAGCAACTCGTGAAGTTCCGCATCCACCTGAGTGCCCACAGTGGGGCAGCCCAGATCGGCCAGCTTCAGGTTGATGTAGCGAATGAAGTTGGGGTCAGGAAACACACTTGGTGCCGCGCCAATTCCCAGGTTTTTTTTCAAGTTCATGGATTTCTCAGAGATAAAACAACGGATTCAAACAACAACAATGCACCCGACCAACCAGGGCGGGTGCACGCGAGAACAGTGACGGTGAAGCGAACGGTTCAAAGAACCTCCCCGCAAGACTCCGCGCACAGGGAGACTCTTATCAGAAATGAGCGATCACTTCAATTTCCACTTTCGCATCTTTCGGCAACGCGGCCACCTGCACGGTCGATCTTGCCGGAAAATCCTGCGTAAAGTATTTCGCATAGATTTCATTCATCGCGGCGAAATCATTCAGATCCTTCATGAACACCGTCGCCTTCACCACGTTGGAAAAACCAAGCCCCTGATCTTCGAGAATGATCTTCACATTTTCCAGCACGCGCACCGTTTGGTCCTTGATCGTGTCCGGCAGCGGCCCGCCGGGATTCGTAGGATCGATCGGAATCTGACCCGCACAAAACAGCAGATCGCCGATGCGGTTCGCGTGATTGTAAGGACCGAGAGCCGGAGCAGCCTTGGCCGGTTTGATGACTTGTTTCGTGTTCGACATGCGGGCGAATGGTGCTGTGTGCTTGGAGGTTTGCAATCAGAAACGGCGCTTCAAGAGCCGGGAAAATTGGTTTGACTAGAAGCTCGCAGAGAGAACCGAGTGGGAAACAAACGTTTCGCCCTTCGCGATGACACGCTCGAGCGCCTTCATCGTTCGGTGGCGCCTGCCTCGATGGCGCAGCACCATGCTTCTCTGAAGACTGGTTTAACCGCCCGCTGACACGATCCACCGGGCGCTTCCCCGGTTGGTCACTGCGCTCATCACCGAGAACCCGAAACGCTTGGAGCGCTGGTTGACCGTGGGCGTTAAAAGAAGTTTACGCCGCGGTTTCGGCTGCCGCAGCGACTCTGAAGTGATCAGCAAAATGCCGGACTACGCCGACTCGATGACGTCCTCGGTCAGCGCGTCGATCTGCGGTTTGACGTG
Source organism: Verrucomicrobiota bacterium (assembly GCA_041689265.1). Classification (GTDB taxonomy): domain Bacteria; phylum Verrucomicrobiota; class Verrucomicrobiia; order Limisphaerales; family RI-55; genus JBDNGP01. The sequence goes on along the minus strand of JBDNGP010000075.1, from coordinate 18,497 downwards.
AATCTCGAAACAGTCGGGGCAGAAGCCGTGGCTCAGCTTCGCATCCGTGTTCTCGGTCAGATAGGTGTCCACCTGTTTCCAGTAGTTTCCGTCATCACGGATGCTTTTGCAGTAGCTGCAAATCGGGAGCAATCCCTGCAACCTCTTCACATTGGCAAGCGCGATTTCGAGCTCGGTCACGCGGGCGGAAAGTTTCTGCTGCAAACGAAGCACCCGCAATCCGACGTCGACACGGGCTCGCAACACTGCGGCGTCAAAGGGCTTGGTCACGTAGTCGTCCGCACCCGCCTTCAGGCCTTCGACAATGCTCTGCGAATCCTCCTTGCTGGTCAGCAAAACGAGATAGGGATGAATGTTCTGCTCGGTCTCGCGGAGTTTCCGGCAGATGTCCGGCCCGTCCATTCCCGGCATCATCCAATCGAGGATGGCCAGTAGTGGGCCGGGCGCATTGGTAATCGCGTCGTGGGCCTCCTGTCCGTTGGTGAAGGACTGAACTTCGTGCCCCCAACGTTTCAGGTGTGTCTCGAGTAGACGTCGCGAAACGGCGTCATCTTCTGCGATCAATATAGTCATTCAACAGCTCCGGGTAAAACAACTCACCGGTCTCGGCCATGATAAAATCACACTCAAGGCCTTGTTGGCTCATCGGCGGCGCAGCGCAGGACTTGAGGAAATTCTCGAAGACACCAGACGACGAAACGCTCGACCACGACTCTCCCCGGGGTTTCCACCTCCTTCCAGTCTCTGCACGGAGCGTCGGTTCCTCCCCCCCATTTCTTTAAGGTGTCTCCTCCATTCGTCGCCGCTTGTCAAAATCCGGAATTCCGGAATACTCCTCGTCCATGTCCGGTATTCCGATCTGGTTCAACATTCTGGTCAGTGCTCTGGCGGCCGGGTTGGGGGTCGCCTTCGGAGTCCACGCTCATCGTCGCGAGCCTGTTTTGGCGGCATCCCGTGTCCTGACTCATTCACCTCATCTGTGGTTTGTGCTGATTGCGCCATTGTTGCTCGTAATCTTCCATGCGACATTTCATTTTTTTCCGGAGCTCGAATGGTCCCTGCCCTACGCCGCTCAGTATTATTACGGTCCGTTCTCGTGGTGCTTGATCATCGCCTGCTTCACCTATTTCGCCGGGTTCGGGGCGGCCGTGTTTCTTACGTCAAAACATCCCGGGCGGTGGCAGCTGGGGTTCGTGATGGCGCTGCTCTTTGGCCTGCTCCAGGAATATCATCTGCGCGCCACGGACACCGTCCCCGTCGTGCCAGGGACCCCGGTGGTGGAGCCGGGGGGCTTCGTCCGGCAGTCGACGAGGTCGACGTGCGTGGCCGCCGCCGCCGCGACCGCGTTGAATCTGATGGGCGATCCGCGCGATGAGGCGCAGATGATCCGGCTTCTGGGAACGGATCGCGACGGCACGACGCCCTCGCAACTGGTCATGGCGATGCGTCGGCTGGGTTACCGGGAGCGCACGATCGACGTCGCCCGCGATGGTCTCGACGATCTGAGGGCTCCGTCCGTCATTTTTCTGACGAACAACATTCACGCACTCACGCTGGTGAACATGGACCGGGAGGGTGCGCTCATCTGGGATCCCGACCGGGGCCGGCATTTCTACAAATGGGAATTGCTGTCGCGCGCCCTCACGGGGTCACGCATCATTGATTTCACGAAAAAGGAGTGAGGCTCCCCGATTTTTTTGATTGAGTGCCGCCGGAAGCCGGGCCAGTTTAACGCCCATCGAATCCCGTCCCGCCATGACCGAATCAACCCAAACCAAGCGCGCCGGCCGCGGGTGTCTCTTCTACGGCTGCCTCTCGCTCGTCGTGCTGGTGCTCGTCGTTCTGCTCACCGGCTATCTGACGATCCGCTACGCCGTGAATACCGCGATCGAGAATTACACCGACCCAGCGCCTCAGCAGTTCGAGGCCATCAGCATCAGCGCAGGCGAACGTGAAGATCTCCTGAAACGGGTGGCGGAGTTCAACGCGGCGAAGGGCCTGACCAACGAACCGGTGGAGCTGACCCTGTCGGGGACGGAGATCAACGCCTTGATCTCCGAGAGCAAGGACAATCCCGGCGTGGGCGACAAGCTCCGGATGAAGATCGAAGGCGACCGGCTCCTCGCACGCGGAACGCTGCCGCTGGATCAGTTCTCCCGTCTTCCGTTTCTCAGCCGTCTCAAGGGGCGGCATCTGAACGGTTCCTGCGAAGTCGGGGTGGAGCTTGAGAACGGCGTCGCGAAAATCTCCGTCGTCTCCGCCGAAGTCAACGGCACCCCGTTGCCAAAGGAGATCCTGGCCGCGATTGAAAAAGAGATGTCGCTGAAGAAGACGTTGAACAACTCTGAAATCCGCGGGAAGCTGGATCAGCTGGACTGGGTCCGGATCGAGGACGGCCTGCTGAACATCGCGACGGGAGGCAGCAAGCCACCGGCAAACTGACCCCGGCGCGATGTTCACCGGTTTCGCGGACAACGCCTTAAAAAAACGCCGATGGAATCCCTTTCCTCCAAGGTCACCGAGTGATTAGAATCCCGCCACAATATGTTTGATCGTGCCACAAACATCCTTCTGATCGAAGACGACGCGACCTACGTCGAGCTGCTCAAGAGCAGCCTCGAACAGAACACGCTCGGGTTCCGCTTCAAGCTGGAGATCGCCCGGGATCTCAAGTCCGGGCTTACCCGTCTCGCGGCGGGCGGAGTCGACGTGATTCTTTCCGACTTGAATCTTCCGGACTGCAGCGGCCTGAAGACGCTGCAGAAAATCCAGTCACCATTCCCCGGAATTCCCACAATCGTCCTCAGCGGCCTGGATGATCCCACCATGGAGACCCAGGCGATCCAGATGGGCGCGCAGGATTATCTCGTCAAGGGCGAGGCCGAGAAGAAGCTCGTAATCCGCGCCATTCGTTATGCACTCGAACGCGAGGCGTTTGACGCGGAACTGAGGCAGGCCCAGGAAAAATACCGGAGTATCTACGAGAACACTGTCGAGGGTATTTTTCAGACGTCCATGGAAGGGAAATACCTGATGGCCAATCCGGCGCTCGCGAAGATTTACGGGTACGCTTCTCCCGAGGAGTTGATGGAGAAACTCACCGACATCGCGGACCGTCTGTACGTGAAACCGGGACGTCGCGAGGAGTTCATCCGGTTGATGCGCTGGCATCAGGTCGTCACCAATTTTGAATCCCAGGTCCGCCAGAAGGACGGGCACGCGATCTGGATATCCGAGAACGTCCGCGCCGTGCGGGACCGCCACGGCAAGTTCCTCTATTACGAGGGAACCTCGACCGACATCACCGAGCGCAAGGAGGCCGAACAGCGCCTCGTCAATTCCGAGACGCTCTACCATTCACTCGTCGAGACACTGCCACAGTTCATCCTGCGGAAGGATCTGATGGAGCGGTTCACCTTCGGCAATCAACGGTTCTGCGCGATGATGGGGACCACCCCGGAGGGGCTGATCGGCAAATCGGACTTCGACTTCTTTCCTCCCGAACTCGCCCGGAAATTTCAAGCGGACGACCGGAAGGTCATGGAGACCGGCGAGCTCTTTGAAACGGTCGAAAAATCCCAGCCCGCCGGCAAAGATCCGACCTATGTGAACGTGGTCAAGACGCCGTTGCGCGATGCCGAGGGGAAAGTCATTGGGCTGCAGGGAATCTTCTGGGACATCACTGAGCGAGTGCTGGCCGAGGAGCGCGAACGCAAGGCCAACGCGGAGCTCGCCGTGAGCCGCGAGGAGCTGGGTCTGAAAAACGAGCAGCTGGAGAAGGACCAGGCGATGGCCCGCGAGATCCAGCAGGCCTTCTTCTCGGCGCAATATCCGGTGTTCCCTTCCACCGCGCTGCCGCAGCATTCGCAGATCAAGTTCTATCACCGGTATCTGCCGGCGGGTTCCGTCAGCGGAGATTTTTTCAATGTCATGCAGATCAGCGACACGATGGCGGGGGTCTTCATCAGCGACGTGATGGGGCACGGCGTCCGTTCCGCGCTGATCACAGCGATGCTGCGCGCCCTGCTCGAGGAACTGCGACCCATCGCCAGCGATCCCGGCGACTTCCTCACCCAGCTGAACCACGATCTGCGGACCATCCTTCGACAGAGCGGAACCCCGATGTTCACCACCGCGTTCTATCTCCTGGTGGACCTCGAGAAACGGGAGTTCCGATTCGCCAATGCCGGCCATCCCAAGCCGCTGCTGATCGGTACGAACAACGGCGAGACCGCCTATATCGCCAACGGCAACGAACAGCCGCAACCGGCGATGGGACTCTTTGATCAGACGAATTATCATTCCTCAATCCTGCCGTTCAAGAAGGGTGACTCCGTGATTCTCTACACCGATGGATTGATCGAAATCGAAAACAGCTCCGGCGAATGGTATGATGCCGACCAGCTGTTGAAATCCGTGCAGGCCAAATCCGGCTCCGAAGGGTTGAATGACATCTGCGACGGTGTCCTCAATGACATTCGCGACTTTGCGCAAAGCGATCTGTTTGAAGACGACGTGTGCCTGCTCGGCGTCAAGATCAGCTGAACTCGAACCACGTCCCGTTCACATCCGCACCGGAATGCCGTGCTTCGCCAGAAACAGTTTCACCTCGCCCACCGTGTATTCACCGAAATGGAAAATGCTGGCGGCCAACACGGCGTCGGCCCGGCCTGCGTTGAGGACGTCGACCATGTGTTCGAGCTTGCCCGCGCCCCCGCTGGCCACGACCGGCACACCGACGGATTCGCTGATGCGGCTGGTGATCACCAGATCATAACCGGCTTTTGTGCCGTCGGCATCAATGCTGTTGAGCACGATTTCCCCGGCCCCCAGTTCCACGGCCTTGACCGCCCACTCAACCGCGTCCAGCCCGGTGTTCCGGCGTCCGCCCTGAACGAACACCTCCCATTTGTCGGCACCCACCTTCTTGGCGTCCACCGACACCACGATGCATTGGGCTCCAAATTTTTCAGATCCCTGGCGGATGAGTTCTGGGTTGGCGACAGCCGACGAATTAATGCTCACCTTGTCGGCGCCGGCCTTGAGCATCGCGCTCATGTCCTCCACGGTGCGAATACCGCCGCCGACGGTCAGAGGCATGAAACACTGATCTGCCGCGCGCTCGATGACGTCCAGCATGCTCGCCCGTCCATGCGCGCTCGCCGTGATGTCGAAGAACACCATTTCGTCCGCGCCCTGCTCGTTGTACCGGATCGCGAGTTCGACCGGATCGCCTACGTTGCGGAGGCCGCCCTTCTCCGCGACACCGAACTGTACGCCGCGGGTGACCTGGCCGTCATGAACGTCCAGACAGGGGATGACTCGTTTTGCCAACATACGGGCGGGAAGCTGAAACAGACAGAATCGGGAACCAAGCAAAATCCGACGGTTGCGCTCGAAACGTATCGTGGAATCGCGACTTTGTGAGGCGGGTCCAGTTCGAGCTGTCCTACGGAAATAGTTTCCGCCACTGCGCTGCGCCCTGCTCCACTTCCGGTCGTGGCAGATTTCCGGCCTCCAGTGTTTCATCTGTCTCGCGAAGAAGACGCTGGTAAAAACCTTCCCCCAGTTTCATGACATCCCGGTCGCTGCCGACAAGTTCCTGCAAACGAAACAACGCGTCTTCAGCCGCCGAAAACTGCCCCATGTGTTCGTGGTAACAAACGAGCAATCCCGCCGTCCTGACCGGCATGTTCGCGTCGTCCATTCTTCCCAGGAAATCCTCAAGGCCCGGTGCGAACTCCGGGATGTCGGCTCGTTGAGATTCGATTTTTGAGCGAAGCAGTATTCCAATCCCGCGGGCAAGAAACTCGTTCGCTTCCGCGTGCGCACCGTTTTTCTCCAGGCAACGCGCACGTCCGTCCAGGAGGGAGACCGCAACACCGAGCCGAATTGAGAATTCGATGGGTGGGCCGTTGCGCTTCAGATGCGCGTAGAGTTTCTCATCGTTCCATTCCGCAAGATTCTCGCGGGTGATATCCAGGAACTTGGCGGCGGTTTCTTCCTCCAGTTCCCGCGCTCCAAGCCGGTTGCCTTCGTCGCCCATTCTTAACAAGCGCGCAATCATCTGCGCCGCCTGTTCGATCATGCGGAGAATGTAATCCTGGCGAATCATTGATTCGTATGCGAGTGCGCCAGCGCGGGTTCGTTCTCGATGTCACCGGCCGGTCGTTTGCCGGTTTGCCAGTGCCAGTAACCACGGCCAAACCGATGGAAATCTTCGAGAATCAAATAATTAATAGGCACCAGCAGCAACGTGACGAACGTTCCAAGCAGCACCCCCCATCCAAGCGAAACGGCCATCGGAATCAGGAACTGCGCCTGCGTGCTTTTTTCAAACATCATCGGCAACAACCCGCAGAACGTCGTCAAGGAGGTCAGTATGATGGCACGAAAGCGGGCGGTTCCCGCAGTGCGCACCGAGACAAAGATGGATTCACCTTCCTGACGCTTACGATTGATGTAGTCCACCAGCACCAGACTGTCATTCACGATCACGCCGGACAATGCGAGCATGCCAAAGATGCTCATCATGCTGATGGGCAGTCCCATGATGATGTGCCCGAGGATGGCGCACGCGATGCCGAACGGAATGACCGACATCACGATGAGTGGTTGCAGATAAGATTTGAACGGAATGGCGAGCAGGCAATAGATGATGAAGAACACGGCGATGGAACCGTAGATGACGGAACCAAAGGACTCCGCCTGTTCCCGTGCTTCACCTTCAAAGGTGAACTGCATGCCTTGATACTTGCCGACGATGCCGGGCAGTTCGCTGGCAAGATCCGCTTTGATCGTTTCCAGGTTGGCCGTTTGTTTGTCGGCATCGGCGGTGACGTTCACCGTCCGGTTGCGGTCGATGCGCGTGATGGTGGAAAAGCTCCGGCCCATCTCGGCATTGGCCACACTGGAGAACGGAACTTCGCGACCGTTCGGTGTGCGGATGCGCATGTTCTCCAGATTGGAAAGCGACGACCGTTCTTCACGCGGAAAGCGAACCATCACCCGGACGTCTTCTTTGCCACGCTGAATGCGCTGCGCCTCGGCACCAAAGAAAGCCTGCCGCGCCTGGGTGGCGAGTGCGCTCATCGTAATGCCAAGCGCTTCGGCTTCCGGTTTGATCTTCAACTTGATCTCCGGTTTGCCATCCTGATATGTGTCCGCAATGTCGAAGATGGCCGGATACTTCGCCAGCAACACTTTGACTTCGTCCGACGCTTTCGCGAGATGATCAAAACTCGGGCCGGTGAGCTGAACGTCAATCGGTGACCCGCTGCGACCGATCTCCGCACGGAAGTTCAGCTCCTGCGCACCGGGAATGTTGCCAATTCTTTGCCGCCACTGTCTGACCACTTCCATGCTGCCGGTCTTGAGTTCGCGGTTCTCTGGTGGGACAATCTGCATGGAAACTTCACCCACGTGCGACTGCCCGGATCGGCCCCTTCCGCGTCCGCCGGTGATACCCTGCCCGCCAGTCGCCGACATGACATTCATGATAAGACTATTGCCGGTGGCGGGATCGATCAATTCCTTCTGAAGCTCGCGCGCTGCGTTCTGCATGTCTTTGATGTGTCTCCCGGTGACCTCTTCCGGAGTACCCAACGGCATGGTCAGAGAGGCGGTCGCACGCTCACTTTCCACCCGGGGAAAAAAGACGAAAAGAATCCGGTTGCTGGCCAGCAAGGCGAAGAGAATTGCCGCCGCAAAAATGAATCCCGACAACGTCGCGTAACGGTGCCGCAACGCACCATCCAGCACCGGCCGGTAAACGAATTTCGCAAAGTTCTCCAATCCTTTCGCAAACAATCTCTGAAATCGTTCCAACCTGCTCAACTGGTCAGGTGTACGGCGACGCACGCGGATGTGTTTCAAGTGTGCGGGGAGAATTAGTTTCGATTCTATCAGCGAAAACAGCAGGACAGGAATCACGATGAGCGGGATCTGCGAGAAGATTTTCCCCATGAATCCTTCGATCATCATGATGGGAACAAAGGCCACAACCGTGGTCAACACACCGAACACTACCGGCACCGAAACTTCCTGGGTTCCTTCAATGGCCGCTGCCTCCGGAGTTTGGCCGCGTTCCAGATGCGTCAAAATATTTTCACCCGTCACAATCGCGTCATCGACAACGATCCCCAGCACCAGGATGAAACCGAAAAGACTGATGATGTTGATGGTCACACCCAGATACGGCATCAGCGCAATCGCCCCCATGAACGCCACCGGAATCCCCATGCACACCCAGAACGCCACCATCGGTCGCAGGAACAATGTCAACACCAGCAACACCAAGGCGCCACCTTGCAGCGCGCTGGTCGTAAGTGTGTTGAGCCGGCTGACGACAATGCGTGAACGGTCATTCCAGTATTCAAGCTCAACTCCGTCCGGAAGCGTCTTCTGACGTTCCAGCAAATACGCCTTCACTTCCTGAGCGAGCGTAATGGCATTCTGATCACCCACACGGGCCACGGAAATGAGCACGCAAGGTTTGCCGTTCCATTGTGCGAACAGCGGTGTCTCTTCGAAGTCGTCCTTGACCGTTGCAATCTCGCCGAGCGTCAAGCGCGTGCCGTCCTCACGGGTAATCAGCACGATCTTTTCAAAGTCTGCCTGCACGTAGGCCTGCCCCTTCGTGCGAAGCAATACTTCGCCACCGCTGGTCTTGATGGCGCCCGCCGGCAGATCAACGGACGTGTTGCGGATGGCGCGGGCCACGGCATCCAGGGTCAGCCCATACCTCTGTAGCGTTTGTTCCGATACCTCGATGGCAATTTCGTACGGACGCACACCACCAAGCCCCACCTGAGTGATGTTCGGCAACGCGATGATCTCATCGCGGATATGCTCCCCCAATGTCCGCAGATCCCGTTCGCTCATGTCCGCTGCCAGCACCACGGTGATCACTTCACCGCGTGGTTGCAGGAGGGAGATGACCGGCTTCTCGGTCTCGATCGGAAAGGTGTTGATCGCGTCCACCCGGTTCTTGATGTCGTCGAGAACTTCACGGGAGTCGTAACCCTTTTGGACTTCCACTGAAACCGCCCCAAATCCTTCCGAAGCGGTGGAGGTAATCTTCTTGATGCCCTGCAGATCTTGAATGGCTTCCTCAATGCGAACCACGACCGATTCCTCAACTTCTGAAGGTGTGGACCCGCGATACGGCACGTTCACGGTGACGATGTCCAAATCAAATTCAGGGAACACCTCGGTCGGAATGCTCCGTCCCAAGGCGAGCATGCCGGCCATGATGATGCTCACCATCAGGAGATTGGCGGCAACACCGTTGCGAGTGAACCAGGCGATGATTCCGTGCATATCAGCTTGTGGGTTTGGAGTCGCGTTCGGCCGGAGCGCCCGGCGGTTTGCCGCGTTTCGGCGCGACGCCATCAATCGTTGGAACCACATCCGCTCCATCGACTGCAAATGTCATTGGAGTGATGCAAAGTATTTCACCGGCCTTCAAGTCTCCCGTGATGATCACGCTGTCCAGATCCCGCCAGATGACCTCAACGAGACGTCGGCGAATCTTGTTTTGAACGTCAACGATCAATACCTCGTCGCCGACACGCACAGCAGAGCGCGGAATGACAAACGCATCCTTCAGCACATGCCCGAATATCTCTGCATGCACGTATTGATTCACTTTTAACGGCGGCTTGCCCGTTCCGGTTTTGGAATAGGGATCGGTCACCTGCGCAACCACAAAGAGCTCACGCGTTTCCGGATCGAACGCGCCTTCTGCCCGAACGATCGTTCCTTCCCAGCTCATCTCTTCGCTGCCAAATTCGCCTTTCAAAATCACCTTCGGACCGTTCCGATCTTCGCCGGAATCATCGCCACGGTAATCTTCCGGCAGATCCAGATAATCGAGGTGATCATTGGTGATGGGCAGCCGGATCTCCACATAGTCCACGGCAAAAATATCGGCCAGCACGTTGCCCGGAGAAACTGTCTGCCCCACGTCCACTTCCTTGCGGAGAATTCTTCCGGCGTACGGCGCGCGAACACTCGTGCGTTCCAGATTACGTTTCGCCTCCACCAACCGCGCTTCCGCCGACGCCACGTTCGCCATCGCTTCGGCCATCTGCGGTTTGCGCAATGTCAACGGATTCGGCTCGGTTCCATCGCCCAAAAGTTTCCAGTTTTCGATGGCCTGTTCGCTCTGCGCCTTCTCAACTTCCAAAGCACCTTTGCGCTGCGCCAATGTAGCCTCTGCCACGATCACCGCGGTATCGTAATCCGCCGGATCGATCTTGAGGAGAACGTCGTCTTTCTCGAAGAAACCGCCGTCCCGAAAGTTTGGTGAAATCGACATGACCCGTCCGCTGACCTCGGGTTTCAAGGTCGACTGCGTGCGTGGTCGAACGACGCCCTGTGACGGAATAAGCACCTGATAATTCACTGGCTGGAGACGCGTCGCCTCGACGGCAGTCTCGGCGGGTGGTGGTGTGCGGACCACGGGCGCGGGACGGTTCGCCATCATCCAGCTGACGGTCATATACGTCAGACCGATGATGACGATGGGAACAAGGATTCGGAGTAAACGATTCATTGATTTAAGGCGACTTCTGTGGCCGGCAATTCCTTTGGTGAACGGCCAAAATCGCCACCGAGTGCAAGGTAGAGATTGATCCGGTTGGCAAGCCGGTCGTTGATGACGTTGAGCAACGTACTTTGGGCATTGAACGCACGCCGCTGAGATTCCAGAACAGTAATAATGTCGACCAACCCGCGCTGATACTGCTGCCAGGCGAGTGTTTCAGCGGCGACCGATTCGGTTGCGGCCCGCTGCACCGCATCGTGTTCGTTTCGCAAATAATCTTCAGCCGCGAGAAACGTTTCCACCTCGCGAAACGCGTTGAGTACGGATTGAGAGTAACTGGCAAGGGCCAGCCGGCTGTTCGCATCGGCAAGATCCACACCGGCAATCAACCGCCCACCTTGAAAAATCGGCTGTGCCAGATTCCCCGCGACATTCCACAACACGCGCTCCAGATCCAGCAGCTCCTGCAAATCACCCGAACTGGTCCCGGCACTCGACGTCAGACTGATGGTTGGCAGCATTTCCTTTTTGGCGACCTTCACCCGTTCGAGACTGCTGGCGAGTCGACGTTCGGCCGCGATGAGATCCGGTCGGCGGCTCAGCAGTTCACTGGGCAGCCCCGCCGGAATTTCAAAGTTCAAAACCGGCAGGTTCGTGATCATCTGAATCGAATCGGAGGGATAACGACCGAGCAAGGTTTCAAGCGATCGTCCTGAGGCATCCCGCAGTCGTTCCCGAAAATATTTGGTGCTCTGCGCACCTTCAACATTCGCGCGCGTCAATCGCACATCCAGCGCACGATCCGGGAGCCCGCGTTTATAACTGCCTTCCACCACCTGCAAGTTCTGCTCGAACACGCGGACAGTTTCTTCAGCGAGTTGCAATTGAAGTTCCGCCTCCACCGTCGTGAACCATGCCTTGAGCGTGTTGGCAGCGAGCGAAAACTTTGCTGCGTCGTAGAGCGCCGCCTGTTCTTCCAGATCCGCGATGGCCGCTTGCGAACGATTTTTGAGTTTTCCCCAGACATCGATTTCCCAGAACAAGTTCAACCCTGCGCTGTAAGAATCCAACGTGCTGCGTTCCAGCGAACCATCCGTCTGATCCAAAATATTGTTTCGCAGACTGGCACCCGCGGAACCGTTGATTTGCGGATAGCGGTTGGCGTCCACGACTCGCGCACTCGCACCGGCCCCTTCCAGACGGGCAGCTGCGGCCCGCAGGTCGTAGTTACTGCGGAGCGCCTCGTCGATCAGGCCAAACAAGTGCGGATCGTCAAAATCCTTCAGCCAGCTCAGTGGATCGAACGCATTGGTTTTCGTCGAATCGCTGAAATTGGGCGGCGCGGGCAACTCCAGTTTGGCCGACTGGTTTTCCGGCGAAGTGGTGCACCCGGCCAAGACAGCGAGCGCAGCCAGCCACGGAGTGAAAATCGTTCTGCTGAAACTGTTTTTAACAAAATAATTCATCGGAATCGAACTGGGGACGCCGTCAGCTTGGACTCAAACCGAAACTACGCCAAGCGCTTAGCCCATTGGTCTTTATTCGTGTGCAGTCATGGTTCAATCAAATGGTTCCGGCTTAGCCCGCTCTGGATTGGGAACGCCGTACCCACCGCCCGCGCGATTTCTGGCGCAAGTAATGAGGACAAATCGGCATTGGTCAAATATGATTTCAAATGACGTTTGAATTTCTCAATTGGTCACGCTAGTCTGCTCAAATCATTCGATGAGCAAAACAACTCGAGACCGTCTATTGGCCGCCGCTCAATCTGTGTTTCAGAAACATGGGTTTGCCGAGAGCACAGTGCAGATGATCGCCGCCGAGGCGGACGCCAACATCGCGGCGGTCAGTTATCACTTTGGCAGCAAGGCAGATCTTTACGCCGAATGGGTCGTTCATCATCTTGAAGATTCGATGAGCCGTATGCCGTCACTGGCGGACAATCCAACCCGGCCAAAAGTACAGTTGATCGCTTTCATCGAATGGTTTTTCTCGCGGTTTAATCAAGATTCCCCCCTGCGACGGCTCAATGAGGACATGGTCAATTTGAAGCCGACATTTTTGGAATCCATCCTTGAGACGGTCATTCGCCCGGAGTTTGAAAACTGCGGCGAACTGGTGACCGCTATTCTGCCAGCCAACGCCACACCCGATACGATCCGCAATTGGGTGAAGAACATCATGTCGCTGTGCGCCGGACCGATCCACGGTGGTCAACTGTATCCGCGTATTTTTCCAGCCGTTCCGTTCAACGACACCGAGATCGAGAAGCAACGCGCCCATGTCATTCAAATTACCCTCGATGGTCTGGCCGCGGAGACCCGACGGTTGAACAAAGAATCGGTTCCCGCGCCGTCCCGATAGTTCGATCCCTTTCGCGGCTTGCAAGTTTTTGAAGTCGCGCAAAACTGTTTCCTTCAACTCCTAACACACCATGAAAACCAAAGCACTTGCTTCCCCTTCCACCGGCCAACCGCTGGCTCCGTTTGAATTTGAATCCGGCGAACTCGCTCCGGAACAGGTGGACATCGACGTCGAGTATTGCGGTGTCTGCCACAGCGATCTCAGCATGCTGAACAACGAATGGCAGATGACCCAGTATCCGTTCGTACCCGGCCACGAAATCGTGGGTAAGATCCGCTCCGTCGGTGATCGTGTGAAACACCTCACGCCTGGCCAGACGGTTGGACTTGGCTGGTTCTCACAGTCCTGCATGACCTGCGAGCAATGCGTGTCCGGCAATCACAATCTGTGCGCTGCCGGTGAAGGAACCATCGTCGGACGCCACGGCGGTTTCGCCAGTTCGGTTCGTTGCCACAGCGGATGGGCGATTCCGATTCCCGAGACCGTTGATCCCGTCTCCGCCGGTCCGATGTTTTGCGGCGGACTGACGGTTTTCAATCCAATCATCCAGAACAACATCTCTCCCACAAATCACGTCGGCGTTGTTGGTATCGGCGGTCTCGGTCACATGGCGTTGCGTTTCCTGAAATCCTGGGGTTGCGAAGTTACGGCGTTTTCCACCACTCCGGACAAAGAATCCGAAGCTCGCGAACTCGGCGCACATAACTTTTTGAACGGCAAGGACGCATCGATCTTTGAGAAATATGCCGGTTCGATGGACATGATTTTGGTGACGGTAAATGTGGACTTGAACTGGGACGCCTACCTCGGCTTGCTCAAGCCAAACGGAAAACTCCATCTCGTCGGCGCGGCGAACCAGGTGACGGCGGCCGTTTTCCCATTGATCATCGGGCAGAAATCCATCGGCGGGTCACCCGCCGGGAGTCCGGGAACGACCGCTCAAATGTTGAAGTTCGCCGGGCGTCACGGAATCCAACCGATGATCGAGAAGTTCCCCATGTCCAAGGCCAACGAAGCCTTCGAACATCTCGCGGCCGGAAAGGCCCGCTACCGGATCGTGTTGGAGAATGACTTGTAACCACCGGTCCGGTTCAAAGCAGGACGGGCATCTCGCCCGTCTTCGTTCCAGCCAGAACTATGCGGACACAGTTCGAAGCGGGCGGTAATCGCTGGATTTCACCTCGGCCGCTGCGTTCCCGGTGGACGGACTGAATACCGATTCGCTCCCCCACGTCAGCGCCCTCATGACCATATACTACCTGCTTGCACTCGGAGGCAGGTCGGGCAGACTGTTTGAAGAACGTTATGAAAACGAAGATCAATTTATCCAGCATCGCCGCAGCACTCACAGCGGCAATCGTGTTGACCGGTTGCGCGAGCAGCGGCGTCAAGAATCCTTCCGGAGCGAAGGTCACTGAAATGAAGGCCGACGAACGCGGGTTTGTCGCCGGCACCGGCATCGAATCGCAGGATCTTGTCGCCGTGACCGACAAGATGGCGCGCAGCATTCTGGCGATTCCCGAGATTCAGAGAGCCACCATCGTCCCGCGCATCGCCCTGCTCCCGATCAACAACGACACTCGGTTTCCCGTGAACAAGGAGGCGTTTCTGTTGCGGCTCCAGACACAGCTGATTTCCAAAACACAGGGCAAGGTCCGGTTCCTCGCCCGCGAATCCATGACCGATCTTGAGAAGGAACGCGAACTCAAGCGCTCCGGCGCGGTGACCAGCGAGACCAACCCGGAGCTCCAAGAATTCAAGGGTGCGGACTTTTTCCTGACCGGCAAACTGACCGGCATGACCACGCGCACCTCCGCCGGTACCAGCGACTACGTGCTCTACGTGTTCCAACTGATCGACGCGCGTACGAGCGAGATCGTCTGGGCAGACCAGTCCGAGATCAAGAAACAGGGACTCGAGGACGCCGCGTACCGATAAGGTTTCAAACGCGACCCGACTCCATTTGCACCGGGGAGAATTGTGAACCATCAACTCCAGCAATCGAACTTCTCCGCGAGGAAGTCAGTCTGGAACTGTTTCACCGCGTCATTTTTTCCGACGGTATTTCTGTTCGTCGCGCTGCTTCTGGTGGCGGGCGGTTGCGCCACGTCCCAACCGCACATCCCGCTCACCGGCGATCCGATTGTCGACGGTCAGGCTTACATCGCGCAGGGCCCGAAGAAGGACCGGGTGTTGTGGGAATATCGCACCGGATTGGCGGCGATGCGTCGCAGTGAATTCGGCTTGGCGACGGAGATGTTTGAGGACGCGATCCTGAGTCTGGGCGCGATGATGGAACCCGACGCTGCCACGAAAAAGTCGCGCGGTTATTTTAATGAGGAGGCGAAGAAGACCTTTTACGGCGAGCCTTACGAACGCGTCATGGCGTGGTTTTATCGGGGTGTTCTTTACTGGATGGACGGAGAACCCGACAACGCTCGTGCGTGTTTCCGCAGCGCCCAGTTTCAGGACAGCGACGCCGAGAACGACGAGTTCAAATCCGACTACGTGATCCTCGATTATCTGGAAGGGTTCGTGACAACCCAGCTTTCGGGCGACGGCAGCGACGCCTACAAACGCGCCGAGGCCCTCTCGAAGGTCACGCTGCCGCCCTACAATCCCAAGGTGAACGTCGTGCTGTTCATCGACTTCGGCGCGGGCCCAGTCAAATACGCCGCCGGTGAATATGGTGAGGAACTGCGCTTTCGGCCGGGCGCTTCTCCCGTGAAATCCGCCCGTCTCAGATTCGGCAGACAGGATCTTTCCATTGCGCCCACCGACGATCTTTTCTTCCAGGCCACCACGCGCGGCGGTCGCGTCATGGACCATGTGCTCGGCAACAAGGCGGTGTTCAAGAAAACCACGGACACCGTCGGAAATGTTGCCGTGATTACCGGAGCGGTATTGGCCTCTAACGAAGACACGCAGACCGCCGGGCTGGCGTTGCTCGCGGCCGGCGTGATCTCCAAGATCATTTCCGCCGCCACCCGTCCGAACGCCGACGTGCGCACGTGGCAGAACCTCCCTCAGTATCTCAGCTTTGCCATGCTGACTCTGCCGGCGGGCGAGCACGATCTGACCATCGAGTTTTTGACCGGCCAGGGCACGATCATTCCGCAACTCACCAAGAACATGACCATCTACGTGAACCCCGACCGGCGGGACAACGTCTATTACATCAGCGATCAATCGGTCGCCTCCCAACCAACACCCGTTCCTCAACCAGATAAAACGACATGAAACATATTCTCAATCTGCTCTGCGCCACAGTCCTCCTTTCCGTCGCCGCCGGATGCAAATCAAAGTCCGGCCCGTACGCGCCCATGCCCGCCAACAACGTTGAAGACCGCGAAGCGATCGTCCTGATGGACCCGATGGTACAGCAATCCGTCACCAGTGGCGGCGTGTTCTTCAAAACGCTCGACAGCGGTCGACTGGAGGTTACCGCCAAGGTGCAGAGCCGTGATTCGCGTCGCATCCAGGTGCAGGTGCAGTGCGTGTTCAAAGATGCCAACGGGTTCGGTGTGGACGACGAAACGCCGTGGCAAAACCTGATCCTCACCGAGAACGCTCAGGAACAGCTGCAGTTCATCTCCATGAACGACCAGGCCAAAAAGGCCACCGTTCGAGTGCGCCAGGCGCGATAGCGGCGAAGGTTGGGTCACGGGTAAAACGTCGCGTCATCGCGCGTCCGTCAGGTCTGCGCGGAGAGGGACGAGCGCTCCGGCCAAAGCCGAACGTGAGCCTTGGATGGCGGATTGGCGGCGCTGGTCAGCAGTGGCTCCACTTCTGTCACTTCCCATTCGCATTTCTTTGTGGCGGACCCGGTTGAACTGCGGATCAACGGTGCGCGGATCCTAACGACGGTGTTTGCAGCAGGCGTGCGGGCCATCCAGATCGAGGGCGTGGAAAATCTGACGCTGAAGGATTGCGTGCTGGTGTCGAGCCTGGCGGCCGCAGAATCGATCTACGCGAATCCACCGACGGATGTGCGGTTGTATGGATCAAACATGGCGAACAAACCGAAGCACGCAGATGTACCGCGGGGCGTTCTTGTTCCAACGCCCAACTGGCCCCGGTAGTTTCTTCCCACTGTCCAAAGACTGTCATCAGTTTTGTGGTAAAGATTGTGATAACCACCAGCGATCGCTGTTTGCACCTCGCGGGCTACCTGCACCGGAGTGGCGCGGATCATTGGTGGGCTCGCACCAAGTCGACCATTTCCTTGTTCCCCCATCGCCCAGAGGGTGTCGTCGGATTTAACATAGAGAGATTGATATTAGCCAGCCGCTACGCGTTTCGCCGCGCCGGTTACACGCACGGCCGTGTTGCTCGTTACTGTAGTCCCGTTGCCCAACTGACCTTTGTAGTTCCACCCCATTGCCCAGATGCTGCTGTCGGTTTTGATAAAGAGAGTGTGATAATACCCTGCAGCGACTGCGTGCACGTCACTCGCCACCTGTACTGGCTTCGAACGATCACTCCATGATCCATCGCTCAGCTGACCGTAATTGTTTTTGCCCATTGCCCAAAGAGCGCCGTCCGTCTTGACATAAAGCGTATGAGAATCGCCGGATTCCACTGATTGAACGTCACTCGAAATCGATACCGGAAGCAGGCGATTCTCCCAATGATTCAATTTCCAGTGGTCACTTTGGCCGCGGTTTCCGGGCCGTTGAGTGCTGCGACGATGTCAGGCCGCATTTGCGCAAAGATGTCCTGAAGCGCAGCCAGCGAGGATTGGCGCACGGCGGACTTCTGACCAAACGCACCCAGACCGACCATCTTTCCGGCTTCGCTGCCTCCCTCCGATGAATAGGTCCGCGAGAAGATCTGCTTGCGTCCCGGCCCGAAGGCCTCGGCTTGAACCGTCATTTTCGCCCGGTAGTCTTCGAACACGTAGGACGGCACCGTCAGCACGAGCGTCAGGCGTTTTTCACCGGTAGTTGGCTCCTGAAAGGATTTGCTTTGCTCATAGTGCTCAACGATCTGTGGAAACTCCACGTCCGCGACCTGCTCGAGCATCTCACCGTAGCTCGCCACCCACTTGTGGGCGATCCCCGTTGACCAGGCCCGGAAGTCGTAGGACTGCTTCAGTGTGTCCTCGTCGATCACGGCGACCAGCGAAGCACCCTTTTGCGGCTCGCCCCCGATGGAGTAGTGCCACGAGGTGTCGTCCGGATTGAATGCAATCGGGTGGACGCAGCCGACAAGCAGAGTCGACAGCGCCATCAACGAGAGTAGTGCTTGAATCTTTTTCATGATTTTATCTGAGTTGGTGTTTGATGAGTCGGAGATGATTCCTCCATTCCTTCTGTTCGATTATGTTGGTCAGGGAAGGTGAGCGTATGCCGCGAACAGTGGAGGAACAACCAGTCGTGCATGCGCTCACCCCGTTTCCCAGATCGGGGATTCAAAATACTGCCATGAGACTGACGGTCAGTTTAAGGTGGCAGGTGAAAACGGAGCCAGTGAATAAGCTTGAAAAAGGGATGGAGGCGGGGTTCCAAAGAAACCCTGAAAGCGACGAGAACCATGCCGAAACGAAACAAGAGACGAACCCTGACCCCGCAGTTCAAATTCC
>JBDNGP010000074.1:0-22247 GCA_041689265.1 Verrucomicrobiota bacterium | reverse complement strand
GGAAACGTTACGCTTGCTCGTCAGCGCGATGAGTTCTTGTCTCTCCTCCTTGTTCAAGCTGATCGGGGTTGTTGCTCGTGCCATGCCCAACGCTAACACAACACATTCCAATGCACACTATTTTATGGGCCGATGCACTAGAATCGGGCGATCCTTGAACCGGATTGGGCATGAATTCTGAAGGGCTAAAATCTGATGTTGTTCTGATCACGGGCGCGAGCACCGGGCTGGGACTCGCGATTGCCCGCAAGCTGATCCCCACCGGACACCGCCTCATTCTCACCGCGCGATCGGAATCCATACCCCGTTTTGCGGACGCCGGCATTCACGATGGTGACCGCGTTTGGCTGCGCCCGCTGAACGTGACCCATGAAGCCGAACGTCGGCAGGTTATCGCCGAGGCGGAGGCGAAATGGGGCGGCGTTGATGTCCTGATCAATAATGCCGGTGTCGCCTACCGCGCGGTGGTGGAACACGTGGTGGACTCAGAACGCCGCGCGCAGATGGATGTGAATTTTCGCGGTCCCATGGAATTGATCCGGCTCGTTCTCCCGCACATGCGTGAGCAACGGTACGGACGCATCCTGAATCTTTCGTCGGTGGGCGGCATGATGGCGATGCCCACGATGGCGGTCTACAGCGCCTCCAAGTTCGCGCTTGAGGGTGCGACCGAATCACTCTGGTACGAGGTGCGCCCATGGAACATCAAGGTGAGCCTGATTCAACCCGGTTTCATCCGCTCGAACTCGTTTGAACGGACGCTTTACACCGAACTCAGCAGCGTCTCGTCCCGATCTGAGAGCGATCCATACCATCTCCATTACCGGCACATGACCAACTTCATCCGCCGGTGTATGCAGTTGTCTTCCTCGTCGCCGGAGGATGTCGCGAGAATCGTGGTGAAGACGATGCACCGGAAGAATCCGCCGCTCCGCGTTTCCGGAACCCGGGACGCGTGGTTGTTCGGTGTGTTGCGCCGACTGCTCCCGCGCCGATTCTACCACGCCGTGTTGTACCGCGGACTGCCCAGGGTGAACACGTGGGGAAGCAAATGACGCCGAGGGGACATCACACGGATTCCACACCCGAACCGGTCTGCGCAGGACACAGGCCAGCGGGTGGAATTCGTGTCTTGATTCAGAATTAGAAAACGTATGGATCAGCTCACGGCGATCAGCGAGACGCGTGATCCCTTGTCGTCGCGGGTGATGCCCATCGCCGTCGGGTCCAGCACGAAATCGCCGTCCACTTGAAAGGCGTAACGGTGATGTCCGTGACGCAGATCGACGCGCGCCGTCCAGATGCCGTCGGAACCCTGTTCCATCGGATCAGAGCGGGAGTTCCATTTGTTGAAGTCGCCCACCACGCTCACGTGTTTCGCGGCGGGGGAGTTGCACATAAAATTACGCCCCTTCACATTTCGATGGGCACTGTAGCGGTGTCGATGACTGGCACTCATTATAATACTTCGGATAAGATACTTGGTTACGTCTATATTGTTGGAAAATTGGAAAAGGCTAGAGGGTACATCTATTAACTAACTCCAAACGAAAACAGGCGTCAAAAACTCCTTGTTTTAAGGCATCGATCTTCAAAGCAACTAAGTTAATAGATGTGCCCTAGAGGAGGTTGCCCAGAATGGTGAACGCCGTCTTTCGCAACAGTCCGGACTGGTCCTCCAGCTGGCGGTATTGCTGGGCCCAGTTGGTTCTTGTCTGATTTCGCTCCCGCCACATTGTCTTAAGCACTCTCTCGGTGCGTTCGATCTGCTGCATGGCGCTGCTCAGGCTGTCGTTTCCGCCGCGCAGATCCGTGACTTCGCCGACGAAGTAGCGGCTCACCAGTTTATGGTCAAAAATAGCGTGCAGCAGAATCACCACGGTTTGTTCGTACCCATACCAGCGGCGGTGCAGCATCTGTTTCAGAAAATCGTGTCGGATGGCGATGAACTCCGAGCGGGGCCGTTCCGTGAATTCGCGAATGGCCTGGGCTTCGGCGGGAAACCAGTTGTAGAGCAGGGCGAAGGTTCCGTAGTCGTCGATCAATTGCTTTGAATTATTGTGGTCCGTGTGAATCTCGCCGATGCAGACGTCCTGATCCAGTTCGTCACAGATTTCCGGCAGATCGTGCAGGTGACTCAGCAGATCGCGCCCCACCGGGCTGCCGTAGTTGAAGTCACCGGGGATCACCCAGTAGGTGTCGCCGCGTTTCCCTCGATCAAAGGCTTCGCCCAGTCCCGTGTACCACATCTGACACGTGTCCACGCACCACGCATCGATAATATCGGAACAGGCCGAAATGGTTTTTTCCCGAAAGCGAAGATGGCGGGTGCTCCTGCTCATCGCCTCCCGGGTTTTGCGGTCGATGACGGTGATCGGACGCGCATACGTGGCCTTGTCTGCGTCCAGTCGGGCGATTAAACCATACAGATGCTCCAGATCGACCAGCTCGGCCGGGTGCCGGAACGGATACGTGATCACCGGATGAATTCGACCTTCGCGGGGTCCGGACGCGCCTTTCCTGGCGACACGTTTTTTTGACGACTTTTGGGGCACGAGGGCATCTTCGATTACCGCCCGTTTTCTGCCAAGCTTTTTGAGGAAAAAATTCCCGAAGATCGACCGATGCGCGACTGGAAAGCTGTGCGCTATTAGATCGCTTTCAGCACTTCCGCCGCATGTAAATCCGGTTTCACGTTCGGCCAGATTTTTTTTATCTTGCCGTCGGGATCGATGAGGAATGTCACGCGATAGACTCCCATGTATTCGCGGCCCATGAACTTCTTTTTGCCCCACACTCCGTAGGCTTCGACGATCTTCTTGTCGACGTCCGCCAGCAGCGTGAACGGCAGGGCAAATTTCTCGACGAACTTGTCGTGCTTCTTTACGGAATCCGGACTCACGCCAAGCACGACCGCGCCCTTTTTCTCAAAATGTTTCCAAGCGTCACGGAACCCGCAGGCTTCCTTTGTGCAACCGGGGGTGTCGTCTTTTGGATAGAAATAGAGGACCACGTGTTTGCCTTTCAGATCCTTGAGGGAGATGGTTCCGCCGCCGTTGGTTTCGGCGGTGAATGCGGGAGCCTTGCGGCCTTCCGTCAATTTGAGTTCGATTTCTGCAGCCATGGTTGCGTTATTGGTTTTCAGTTTCTGTGTCGAGCTTCGTGGGCAGGCTCTCGGGCGTTTCACCCAGGTTTTTGATGCCTTCCTTGATATAGATCAGTCCGGAGATTCCGGTTGTGATTCCTGTGGCGAGCATGATCCAGAAAAGCCATTCTTCATTCCACTTGAGCAACGCCCACGAAACGACTGCGATCTGCAGCACGGTGGAGGTTTTGCCGATGATGTGCGGGTTGCCTTTAATTTTTCCGCAGAAAACGTAAATGAGAATGATGCCCAGGCCGAGAATGATATCGCGGCCGAAAACGATCGCGGCAAGCCAGAGTGGAATTTGAATAAGCTGCGGCACTTTAGGCAGGCAGAGAATGACCAGGCCGCTGACGAGCAGGAGCTTGTCCGCGAGCGGATCCAACACTTTGCCGAGAACGGAGCGCTGATTGTATTTGCGGGCAATGTAGCCGTCGATGCCATCACTGATCGCCGCAACCGCAAAACACACGATCGCCCAGAACCGGTAAGCCTCATTCGCCGTCTCCCGGTAATACAGCATGAACACGATAAAACAGGGGATGAGAAGAACCCTTCCAATCGTGATTTTGTTTGCGGTTGTCACTCGTTCAGCTCGATTTTAACGGGCGAATCAGAACATGCTCGGCTGATTCCCAACAAGCTCGAATTCGCACGCGATGGGGACGGAATTCATTAGAGCCTGTCTGAAAACGGAGCGCGGCTGTGTCGCAGACCAGCCGCAGCGAGCCCCGCTAATCGGAAATCCGATGAAATCAGTTGCCCGCTGCGGTTGGTCGAGGACGACACTGCCGCGCTCCGGAGTTTTCAGACAGACTCTTAGCCACGGATGGAACGCGGATTGGATTGAACAGAATGTTGCGAAGGGAGCGAAGCTTGGAAGAGAGTAACGCCGGTTTTCCAACCGGCTCGGCGGGAGAAGATGTTTTACGCGAATTGCGCTAATTTCACGAATTGGGGATGAATACAGTGTGGTCCGCGAGCGCGTCCTTTTTTACTGATTACTGATTACTGATTACGCCCACTCCGTGACAATCTACACGGTCTTCATTTCGATTCGGGCTTGTCGGTCGGTGGACGTACGATCTTGAGGTCCGCGCTGTATTTTTTAACGCCGTCGGTTTCGCGCACGAGTTTGATGGCGAGGGCACGCGCTTCCAGTGAAGGAACCGTTCCCTTCAAATTCACCACGCCGTTTTCGACATCCACGTCAATTTTCAATACATCGAGTGTCTTTTCGCGAAAGAGTTTCGTCTTGATGGAGGCGAGCAGGGTGGCGTCGTTGAGTTCCCCTTTGATGCTGTCCACGCTTTCACCAATCTTGTCGGAGACCGCCTTGGCCGCCTGCTTGGTTTGATATTTCACCGCGTCCTCAAAACCATTGACGGGATCTTTCCGCCCCCCGTCCGAGTAATACCACCAGCCGGCCCCCACGAGGCCCAGTCCGACCAGCACGCCAACCATCAATTTGAACATGTCGATAGGATAGCAAAGCCCGTCGGTCGCCGCCACTCTGTTTATGAATTGTCCGGCTTCATTTCGGCACAAACCAGTTTCCAATCGCCGGACCGTCCGATAGCGTTCGGCCATGTCCACCACCTCCCCGTCGTCAGCGGTCCAGACCGAGATTGATCGTTTCATGGCCGGGTTGATTAAACGCAATCCCGGCGAACCGGAATTTCATCAGGCCACGCACGAAGTCGTGGAGACGATCATGCCGTTCATTCTGGAGAACGAAAAATACCGCAAGGCACAGATCCTTGAGCGCATGACCGAACCGGACCGGATCATCATCTTCCGCGTGACGTGGGAGGACGACGAGGGAAACATCCGGGCGAATCGCGCGATGCGGGTGCAGTTCAACAATTCCATCGGGCCGTATAAGGGCGGCCTGCGGTTTCATCCGTCGGTGACCCTGGGGACACTGAAATTTCTCGGCTTCGAGCAGACATTCAAGAACGCGTTGACCGGCTTGCCGATGGGCGGTGCGAAGGGCGGTTCAAATTTTAATCCGCGAGGAAAAAGTGATCGGGAAGTCATGAGGTTTTGTCAGTCGTTCATGATCGAATTGCACCGGCACATCGGCGAACACACCGACATCCCGGCGGGTGACATTGGAGTGAGTTCGCGTGAGATCGGTTACCTGTACGGCCAATATAAAAGGCTGAGCAACCGTGTGACCGGCGTGCTGACCGGCAAGGGTCTGGCTTTCGGCGGCAGCCGGGTCCGCACCGAGGCGACCGGTTATGGCGCGGTCTATTTCATGGAACACATGCTGAGCACGCGCGGAGAAGGTTTGAAAACCAAGAACTGCGTGGTGTCCGGCTCCGGAAACGTCGCGCTGCACGCCATCGAAAAACTGAACGCGTGCGGCGCGAAGGTGCTGACCGCGTCCGACTCCGGCGGGTTCATTTATGATCCTGCTGGGATTGACGCCGAGAAGCTGCACTGGTTGAAGGAGTTGAAAGGCGTCCGCCGGGGTCGCATCAGCGAGTACGCGGAGAAGTTTTCCGGCGCGGAATATCACGAGGGAAAAACGCCCTGGGCCGTGCCGTGTGATCTCGCGTTTCCGTGTGCCACCCAGAACGAACTTAACGGCGACGACGCGCGCATGCTGGTGAAAAACGGTCTGCTCGGTCTGGCCGAGGGGGCGAACATGCCGACGAACATCGATGGCATCAACGAGTTCCTTCGCGCCAAAGTGCTTTACGGCCCCGGCAAGGCGGCGAACGCGGGCGGCGTGGCGGTGTCCGGTTTGGAACAGAGTCAGAATGCCATCGGCCTGAGCTGGAAGAGCGAGCAGGTGGAGGAGAAATTGCAGGAGATCATGTTGCACATCCACACGCAGTGCGTGGAGTATGGGAAGGAAAATGACTTCGTGAACTACGTGAAAGGCGCAAACCTTGCCGGTTTCGTCAAAGTCGCCGAGGCCATGCTTGCCTACGGCGCGGTGTGATCCGAGGCGAAACACCACCCATGAATGGAATGACCGGCTCTCGATCCACCAAGTCCGTCAGCTGGCAGTCGTCCGTGCTGACGGCGATTATCCTTCAGTGTTTGTTGGCCGCCGCGGTGTGGTACTTTCTTGATGTTCAGCTGTGGCTGGCCTGGTTGAGCTGCGCCTCGTTGATGACGTTCCTGACCTACGGCATCGACAAGCTGGCCGCGAGTCGTGGCTGGAGGCGGACTCCGGAATGGACGATCTGGATCATGATTCTGACAGGGGGCGTGGTTGGCGGTTGGTTTGGGCAGTTTGTGTTTCGTCACAAAACGCGGAAGTGGACATTCTGGGTGGTCCTGATCCTCGCGACCGTTCTCTACTCGGCGCTGTTATGGGTTTTCCGCGAGCAGCTCGGTGTGCGACGCGGCGAATTCCACCCCCTGATTTAGAAACGCCCGGCGCTCCTGCTTGTCCATTTTTTTTGTCCGCCTGATACGCGTGTAAAACTCCGGTAGATCGCCGTTTGCGTTCGCAATCATCGTTTCAAAATCCGGAACCAGATCGTAGTAAGTGTCGACGGCGTTGAGCAGCGCATTGTTGATCGGCGCCGCCATGAATCCGTCATATTCGACATAGCCGGGCCAGCTTTTCTTCAGCACCGCGTATTCTGCACGCAGGCTTTCGATGATCTCCAGCTTGCGCGCGCGCATCGTCGGTGCCGACATTTCCTCCGTCGAGTCGTACAGGCGTTCCAGCTGGCCACGCTTGCCCAGGATCAACTCGACGACCCGGTCATCGCGCGTCCTGGATTTGAGAAAATGAGCCAGGGCCTCCTGATCGTGCTTCGCGGCGAACCATCGCCGGACTCCTTCGCGTCCGACCGAAGTCGCGAACGCTTCGTTGAAGTCCGTGTCGCCCGCGATGAACAGTTCCTGATGCGCCAGTTCGTGGAAAAGCAGTTCGGCCAGCTCGGCTTCCGGCAGATAAACGAACGTGTTGAGCACGGGATCATTGAACCAGCCGAGGGTGCTGTAGGCGTCCACCCCGCCGATGAAGACGTCCAGACCGTCGGCTCTTAACTTGGCGGCGTAATCAACGGCGAGTTCCTTCCTGAAATAACCCTGGTATTCCAGCCGGCCGACAAACGGATACCACCAGCTTTTTGATTCGAAGGAGAACTCCGGCGTGGCCTCGACATTCCAGACGACGTAAGGGCGCTTCAGGTCGACATACGCCTCATACTGCCGGCTGGCGGGCAGGGCGAGATTGGTCGCGGCGAACGCGCGAAGTTGCTGAACCAGCTCCAACTGAGAACGAAGTTGGGACGTCGGGGGTTCCTCCCGGATGATTTTCGTCACCGTTTCACGGCGGGAAATAATCTCCCACTGCCCGCCGATGGCCTGGGTGTAGAAACGCGTGGGCTGGCACCCGCAGCCGACCAGCGCCGCGATCAGTATCAAACCGCGAAAGAACATTCCGGTGTGTCTCAAACGCTGGCGATTGCGGCAACCAAGAAAGATGAACTGGCAGGCGGAAATCTGCCCCGGTCCCACCGGAAGGGTGAGTTTTTAGTTCTCACCTGCGACCACAGCAGGCAGACTCAGCACCGTTACACTGCGAGCAGGCACTTTTGATCCACCGAAAAACGAGAATGCCGCCGAATGTCTGCGAGCGGGAATACGTGGTGCGTGGGTGCAACCGACGATAACTCCGTGGCGAAAATACTTTATGAACGACGACGGACTCGATGATTCCAACCCGAATGTGTCCTACAAATTCACGCTGGATGACGGGCGCGTGGTGGAGTTCAACGTCGACCGTTCGCGCAAGTGGAACGACGCTATCGACCAACAGGAGCACGCGCCCTGGACGCGGTTGGACTTTCATCAATGCTCCAACTGCCCGCTGACGTCCAGTGACTGCCGGCACTGCCCGGCGGCGGTCGATCTGGAACCGGTTGCTTCCGCCTTCAGCGACATCGTCTCGCACGAGAAAGTGAAGGTCGAGGTGCGGACGGAGGAACGGGTTTACCTGAAGGATTGCGATGCCCAGACGGGTCTTCGTTCGTTGACCGGTCTGCTGATGAGCACCAGCGGATGTCCCGTGCTGCAGCAATTGCGCGTGCTGGCGGAAATGCACCTTCCGTTCGCCACGCTGAACGAAACCATCTTCCGGATCTGCGGCGCGTATCTCATTCGGGAGTATCTCGAAATGAAATCTGGACGGACGCCGGACTGGGACATGGCCAAGCTGCTGCACTATTTCGAGGAGCTGCAGACCCTCAACCAGGAGTTCAAGTCCCGTTTGAACTCCGCCGTTCATCGCGACTCAAATCTGAACGCGCTGGGCTCGCTCTTCTTCATGTCAATGGGGCTGCAGCTTTCGCTCGAAGAAAACTTGCAGCAGTTCCGTAAATATTTCCAAGGACTCGGCGACGCACCGGATCGCGTCCAAGTTTGACCCGGTGCCAATTTGCGAGGGAACACATATACAATGAAGATTTCTGACAGTGATCCGAAGACCCCGTCATCCGTTGCCGACGGATCGCGCCCGGCGGAACTGCTGACGATGGCCGCCGCATTCCTGATCCTGTGGCTGCTGCTGTTGTTCGGAAAATGGGTGCTCCCGTGGTACACCGGAGCGGCTGCGGTGTGGACGCATGTGCTGGGATTCGGCGTATGCGCGGGCGCGATCGGCTGCCTGCTGGGATACGTGCTCACCGGTCGGCTGAGCGGAACCACGGTGAAGATCCCGCAGCTCGCATTTCTCGTCGGCATGCTCGTTTCGCTCCCGGTGGGGCCCGGTGTCGAGTGGATCGTCGTGGCACCGGTCAATCCGGTGGCCACGATATTGAAACTATTGCTGATCAAGGCCGGGCCCGCCGTTCTTGCGCTCTCCTATTTCGTCGGAGCGAGGATCGCCGTCGCGGGTCGGACATCTCCCGACGCGCCGGTTCTGGTCTTCCGTGCGGCGTTGCTGGGTTCGCTCGTTGGCGCGCTGGCGTTCCTGTTCCTGCTCGATCCGTTGCTGACGAACAACGACATGAACCTCGGGTTCTCGTGGAGTTCGCTCGCGTTCGTTCTCGTCGCCGGATGGTGGATCTGGCGGGAACCGGCTGGTGCCGCAGGCCGCAAGAAGACCCAACCCGGGCTCCCACTGTTTTCCCGTGTGATTCAAGCCGGACTCCCGGGTTCCGCCGTCGCGCTGTTGCTGGTCATCTCTTCGCGACTTCAACGCGACTTGGTGTCCGACCCGGTGTTCTGGGTCACGCCATTGGTGATATTCCTTGTCTGCCTGTTCGGCAGCCTGGTGCTTCCCCAGTTTCAAAACCGAAAACTCTACGTGCCGCTGCTGCTGATCGGGTTCGTGCTGCTGGTCGCGTCCTGGTTCATCGGAATCGGCTGGGAGTTCCGGCTGAAGTTCTTTGTAAACGCACTGGCTCTGGCGGCGGGCTGTCTCGCTTGTTTTGGAGAACTTTCGCGACGTGTCGATGACGCGGGCTCGACCCGTGCCTTTGTCCGTTTTTGCACCGGCGCGATCCTGGCGGTGATGTGCGTGGTGATTGTCCCGCCGCGGGTGGCCACGGGTTACACGGAATTTCCGGTCACGTTGTTTGTGCTCGCGGTATTCGTCTGGTTGTCCATCGCATCGGGAGGGACCGGGGAATCAAAAAAGAAATCGTTCCGTTCTCCCGCTTGGATCGGGGGCGGTCTCGCGGTGTTGTTGCTCGGCGGTGCACTCGGGTTCAACGTGTATGATCGTGTCCGCAGCGTCGTTGGCAGAATCAGGACGTTCTACGGTGTGACCAGCACGGTGCAGGCGGGTAAGTCACCGGGTTCCTACTTTGTCATGATGAGCGGCGACTATCCGCGAGCGGCCGAATTCACTTCCGAGGAGCTTCAGCTGGCGCCTGCGTTCTGGCAGGGACCGGCGACCGGCGTGGGCAAGATGTTCACCGCGCTGCCGAAGGGCAATTTTCGTAACATCGGGGTTGTCGGCGTGGGGAACGGCGGGCTGCTCGCCTACTTGGACGCCACGGACAAGATCACTTTTTATGAACAGGACGCCGGCGTGCTGGTGACGGCTGAACAGCAGTTCGCGTATCTCCCAAACGCCATCATCGCGTGGGACCTGGTGCCGGGCGACCCGCGACTCGCGTTGTCGGATGTTGATCCGCAGAAGTTCGATGTGCTGATCCTCGACGCGTTCAATTCTGAATCCCTCCCGACGCATTTGCTGACGAAGGAGGCGTTTGCGATCTGGAAAAAACATCTCGCGGAAAACGGCGTTGTGGCCGTCAACGTGACCAACCGGAAATTCGATCTGTTGCCCGCCGTGTGGCGGCAGGCTCTCGAAGCCGGGTGGCAGACGGTGCTCGTCGTCAATCCGAACGATCCGGCTAATCTTTCCTCCGCCGCCGAGTGGATGCTGCTGACCGACAGCAAGGAATTCATCGCCAAAGGAAAGTTCCCCGTCCCGACTCCGGAGATGTCCAAGACTGCCCTTCAGTTCCCGCTCTGGACGGATGAAGTGGCCAATCCGCTGAACGTCGCCAAGTAGCGGGACGCTGTCTGAGAGCCGCTCACCGCATGATCCAGCCGCCGCCGATGACGAGGTCTTCCTGGTAGAACACGCTGGCCTGGCCGGGGGTGACCGCGCGTTGCGGGGTGTGAAGTTTCACCTTTGCACGTTGTCCGTCGAGCGGCGTGATCGTCGCGTCGACGCCCGGGTGATTATAACGAATCTTTGCCATGACCTGGAATTCCTCCGGCGGGTTCTCCCAAGGAATCCAGTTGCAACGGTCGACGATGAACTCGTCTTTCTTTAGCAGGTTGTCGTCGCCGACGATGACGCGGTTCGTCTCCGGATCAAGTTCGATGACGTAGAGCGGTTTGCCGGTCGTGATGCCGAGCCCTTTGCGCTGGCCGATCGTGTAGAACTCGATTCCGTTGTGCTGTCCGAGAACGTTGCCGTGGACATCGATGATGTCGCCGGAATGATCCTGGACCAGATCGGCGTCGCGGAGGAACTTCCCGTAGTCACGGTCCGGCACGAAACAGATTTCCATGCTCTCTTTCTTGTTGGCGGTCTTCAAATTGCACTCGCGCGCAACTTCCCGCGTGTCAGATTTGGTCTTGTCGCCGAGCGGCCAGATGACGCGGGCCAGCTGTTCCTGTTGCAATGAGAACAGAAAATAACTTTGGTCCTTTCGACGATCGCGACCGCGCTTCATCAAATACCTGCCCGAAGTTTGATCTCGTTCAACGCGGGCGAAATGTCCCGTAGCAATCTTCTCGGCACCGAGCTGGCGGGCCTTGCGGATGAAATTGCCGAACTTCAGATGTTGGTTGCACATCACGCAAGGATTCGGTGTGCGACCGGCCTTGTATTCGGCGGCGAAGTAGTCGATGACCATCCTCTGAAACTCCGCCGCTTCATCGACCAAATAGTAGGGGATGCCGAGTTTGTGGCAAACGGAGCGCGCATCCATCACCGCCTGCGGTCCACAGCATTTGTCCTCGGCCCGGTTCACGCAGTCCTGTGGCCAGAGCTTGAGCGTGATGCCGATCACCTCGTAGCCCTGTTCCTGCAACAACGCGGCGGTGGCGGAGGAATCCACTCCGCCGCTCATGCCGACCACGACGCGTTCTTTCTTTTGTTCACTCACCGGTCGCGGACGATAGGTTCACATCAAGACGGTGTAAACTGTCGTTTTGGCAGGTGAATTAAACGAGCTGTCCATCAATTGCCAACAACGCGTACGGCCCGAGTTTCACCAGTCGGGCGGAGCTGGGTTTCCAGCCATTGGCCAGGAAATCTTCCGGTGCGCGGCAGGCGTTCACGGCGATGGTCTGCTCCAAAAGTAGCTGGCGGTGCGGCGTGAACTCGCGCGGAATTTCCACCTTGATCTCCTGCGAATGAAAATTTGCCAGCAGCAGGCGGAGGTTTCCTGATTCAGAATCGTCGGAGCAGAGCAGGGCGGTCGTCCTGGCCGGATTGCTCCTCGTCAGAGGGCGGACGTGTCGATATCCGGCGATCAGGGCGAAGACGAAGTATGCTGGAAAAACAACCCGCGGTCGCGAAACAAAGAGGTGGGCTAGATTGGGACCAGCGGACGTCTCCATGAGACCGCGCCAGCCGGTGGTTTCGTAGTAGGTGATCGAACGCAGGAGTGAGCGTCGGGAGAGTGAAGCGATGCTGCCAAGCGTCCAAGCCGAGCCGAAGAGTGACATTTGCCGAGGGTCCACCTGCGGAGGTAACTGATCGATCGGGACGGGCGGCGGTTCGCAGGCCGCATCGGGGTTCCAACGTGGGCGCAGCGTGACGGGTGAAATCATCAGTTCGCCATCGAAGAATTGCCGGGCGCTGCATGCGGTTTCCCACTGGAGGTCAAGAGTCTCGACCAGCGACAGATTATCAAATGCGTGAACCTGCGGATTAACAGACCACGTGATGGCATCGGCGCTGTCGGGAGCTGGACGGCTGCGATTGATTTCGGTGAAGCCGGCGTTTGTTCCACCGACGATCAACGCAGTGGAATCACCGATCAACTGTCGCGCAAGTTTGGTCCACCGGGCATCGGTCGATTTTTCATGTGCGTGAAATATCAGCCACGCATCGATCAGACTGGGGTCGGTCGATTTGAAAAATCGTTGGAGTTGTTCCTCTCCCCGGTCATCGAGAAACAGTGTGATGTGTAGACGCACCTCCAACACTTTCGCGAGGGCGACGGCGTCTTCAAAACGAGATTTCCAATTGTCCTCGAACAGGCGGATATTCCGACGCAGGTGGTTCAACTTGAGCGCCCTCAGTCGAGCTGTTTCCAGATCCGTGAGTGGGATATCATGCGACGCCATTCCCAGCCCGAGTCGCGGCATTTCGCTGATGGAATCTCCGGCAAGTTCGATTCGGAACACGTCACCCGATTCCTGTTTATCGACCAATGTGGTGGGGTCGGAAATTTCAAACGTGATTTTCTGCTCGATCTTGTTGCCGGGTTTGAGTTCGACCGGGAAGGGGGCATCGAGTGGGGTGCAATATGTTTTGTAGGAAGCGTCCGTCCAGTTTCGCTGGTCCTCCATTTCGAAGACGTCACCTTCCATTCGAACACGGGCGATGACGCCATTGTCGAGTTCATGAGTGATCGCTCGAATCGATTTGAACGGTTGCTGCGCGGATATGTGAACCGGAAACCGGCTCTCTGTTATCGTCGCATCAACATGCTCAACGGTGCAGCTGTGGCCCGCGCTGGTGGCGTCATGTAGAACGCAGAAGCCAATCCGGTTTTTGGCGAAGCCCGTGAGTGACTCACCTGAAAACGTGTAGGTGATCTTTCCATCCGCACCCCCGGTGATGGTTCCGTTCCAGACAAAGTGGATATCGTCGTCAACACAGACTGCGTTGAAAGCCAGACTGAAGGCGCCCGGCTCCTGGTGGATCTTGAGATTGCGGATCTCGGGCTGGATCGTGTTCCAGTTTTCGTCGCGAACGGCGGCGTAGATCCCATTCAAAACGATTGTCGATCCAATCCGGATTTGGCGGAGGAACCCTAACTCTGGTTCGAGCAACATCGTAAGCGGCCCGGCAAACAGTCGGATCGGCGACAGTGACGGGCGGGCGCGACCCTCAAGAATGACGGATGAACTGAACGTGGACACGGTGCGATGTTAGGTGTTTCTTCCGATCCGGAAAGAGGAAAGCCATCCGAACGGTGCTTTTTAAAACGAACTGGATTGAATAAGGAAAGTAGGAAGTGAGAAAATGGGATTCCTGTTTTCCTCAATTGGAAACCGTATTCGCCGTGACCGTGCTGGCTGAGGGCTCCGGCGGGCTGGGAAATACTGGATCGGAATGAGACTGTTTCGCGGCGAAGGGCCGCTTTCTGTTCCGGCTGCGGTTCACTGCATGAGGCGCAATTGCTGGTCGAGCTGTTCCACTTCGGGCAGTTCTTTCGGTGAGGACGGAAGGTTCTGTTTCCACCGGCCCAAGTTGGCGGTTGCCCCACCCTCTCCGGATACTTCCGCAAGACATTCGGACCCATCTATTCCCATTCGATCGTTTTCTCACTGTGCCGGGTGTACAGCAGCGCCGCCTCGGTGCGGGTATGGACGTTGAGTTTGGTGAAAATGCGGTCGAGATAATTGCGGGCGGTCTTGGCTGTGAGGTTCAAAGCCACGCCAACTTCCTTGTCGGTTTTCCATTTCGCTACTTCGGCCAGCACAAGCCGCTGGCGGGGCGCCAGTGATTCCAGCGGGTTAATGCCGCTGCTTCCCGTGTTCTTCGTCGCGCGATACGCAGGGACCGGGTCGAGGACACTCTTGCCGTTCAAGACCGAGTGGATGGCGTCCACGATCCGTCGTGAACCGCTTTCCTTCAACAGATAGCCGTCGGCGCCCGCTTCCATGGAGGCCAGCACGAACTCGTTGTTGGCGTAGGAGGTGAGAAACAATACATGGGTCTCCGGCAGGAACTTTTTGATTTGCCGGCACGCCTCGATGCCGTCGCCATCGGGCAGGCGAACGTCCATCAACACCACATCCGGGCCAAACTCTCGGGCAGCCTCAACGGCGGACAACATCGTGCCCGCCTCGGCGACGATCCGGATGCGTGGCTCCAGCTCTTGAATCCGGTGCAACCCGTCGCGCACGACCGGATGATCATCCACGAGCACCACTCTTATCATGCTTTCGATTTTCATGATTCGTCCTCCGTACTGACGCCTCGACCGGCGCGGATTTGTTTGGACGAGAAAATCGGAATCCGGACCACCACCCGCGTTCCTTTGCCTGGTGCCGACTGGATTTCAACCGTCCCGCCCACCTCCTGCGCGCGCGACAGCATGCTGGCAATCCCCACGCCCGACCGGCTGGTCGACGTTGGGTCGAAGCCCGAACCATCATCGGCGACGTTCAGAACCGCCATGTCTTCGTCCATGTGCAGGTCGATTAGCACCCGTTCCGGCTTCGCGTGACGCAGGCCGTTGCTCAAGGCTTCGCGGGCGATGTTGGCCATCTGCACGGCTTGGGCGGCGACCAAGCGACCGGCCGCCACCGGATCGCATCGCAACTCGATCTGAACCGCACTGCTCGATTGTGCGCGCTGAACCAGTGATTGAAGCACCAACCCGAAATCCACGGGCTTTTCTGTGCTCACACCGGCGGAAATAAACTGCCGGATCTCCGCAATGACCGCGTCAATCTCCCCGCGCACCGCCGACAACCTGCCTCCGGCGTTGGCCGGGTCGGCTGCAAATTTTTCGAACGTGTGTTCGAGCCCAAGCTAAATGGCGTAAAGCGACTGGATGGTGCCGTCGTGCAGATCCCGGCTTAACTTGTTTCGTTCTTGTTGCGCGGCGGCCAGTGCGTCGCGCGCCTTCCAGATCTGTTCGGTCATCCGCTCCTGCCGGTTGCGGGCCCGCAAGGCGACGCCCACCAGCATGGATGCGAGCACTGACAGGACGGCTCCTGCGGCGACGGTGATCCAGGCCAGCCGACGCGGCGACTGCGCTTCAAACAGCGTGGTGGTATGAAAGAAGATCGAGAACTTGTTTCCGTACATGGGCCAAAGTTGACGATGGGTCAGATAGGCCTTGAAGTTGGGATCGGCGGCACGGGGAATTCCGTCGGAAATGTTGAGCCAGGTTTCCGCCGTCTGGTTGGTGGAGGAAAAAGCTCGATGCCCACGTCCGAGTGGTGTCCACCCCAGACGGACTTCGTCAACCGGTTGAAATCCACCGGAGCCAAGATCACCGAGTTCAGGTTCAGCCAGCGAACGGGTCCGTTCCGGCGCCGGTTCTCCATGTTGCCGTCCAACAAGTCGGCGGACTCCGCATCATACACCGGAACGATAAAAAAGGTCCCGAGGATGGCGTTGCCCTCGACGTCCAGCATCACCGTCCGGCGTTCGCTCATGCCCAGCCGCGCATTGGACACGGTGTGGGCGAACGGGCTTTTTTGCTGTTTTGTTCCCCTGAGATCATAGTCGGCTAGGAACCGTTTGCTGTCGTCGATCCGGCTGATCATCGCGATGCCGCACTCGATCGGATGGCCCCGGGACAGTGCGCTAAATGTTTGCCAATCCGTCGCCGTCCAGGTCTCCGGGGGATTTGGCAGCGTCTCACGCCATAGGGCTCCGGTCCGGTTCGTAGCGACCAAAATGCCATGGATCCACGGACAGTTGACGAGGAGACCCCTCTCCTTGCACCACCGGGCGAAAACCGGCTCACGGTAATCCCTGCTGAACATGAGATAATCGCGCAGATGCTGAAGCAGCATCTCGCTCTTTTCGAGACGGGTATCGAGCTGGCTTTGAATCTCCGCGGTGCGCAAGGCCAGCCGTTGCCGGTCCATCGCCACGGCCTCCCGATGAAGCTGCCAACCCAATGCGCCGGTCACGGCCAGACCGGAGACCAGCGTCAGCAAGACGGCGTTGCGGGTGCGAAAAAAGCGGTTGTCTCCAATAACCATCACCCAAGTTCTACGCAAAGAGACCGGCCCAAGTCGAACTGATTCCGCGCCGGAGGCAGGAGGCATTTACCTCCCTAGGCAGGGCGTGTGATTTCAGGTGTAAATGGAAGTGTCAAAGGGCTGCCAGTGTGGATCCCCTGAAGAAAACCGTGAATCCAAATCTGTCGTGTCGGGCGTTTCTGCGTAACTTGAAAACATGCTCATTCGCTCAGTTGCGAATCTGAACCGGCACCCCAACCCAAATACGCCAATGAAACCAACGTCTCGTTTCCAACTCGTCTCTGCTGTCACCCTTCTCATTGCGCTCGCCGTCGCGGGACCAGCCTCCGCCTCCACCCTCACCTGGCCGGCGGCAGTGGACCCTGGGCCGACGCCATGAACTGGTCCCCGCAGTTCGTGCCGGGAGCCGGAGACACTGCCGTCATCGGCGGGAATGCGGCAGATACGATCCGGGTGGATGGCGTCCAATCAATCGGGTCAATTCAACTGAATAACCCCAACGCCACTCTGCGGCTGCTGCCGAGTGGAAGCACGGGGCAGGCGGTGCTGACGGTGGCCAACGGGTTTGTGAACGCGGGTATCATCGAACTGAGCAGCGAGGTCGGCACTTACGTGGCGCGGCTGACCGTGACATCGGGCACCCTGACCAACGCCACCGGCGGCCTCATCCGCGTGCTGGAAGGGACCGGCGGCACGCGCACCCTCAACGCCAACCTCGACAACCGGGGCAAAATCTTTGTTGAAACGGGTGTCAGTTTGATCATGAACGGCGCGATGCACAACCGTAGCACGGGAGTCTTTAGCGGCACCGGCACGCTCAATCTCGCCAGCGCCACGCTCATCAATGAGGGCACCGTGGCTCCCGGTGCATCACCGGGCATCTTGTCGGTGAGTGGAGCGTTCTCCCAAACCGCCACCGGGATGTTTGACATGGAAATCGGCGGCTTCACCGCAGGCACGGAGCATGACCGGCTTGCTGTTTCCGGTGCCCTGACCCTGAGCGGCGCAATCCGCGCCGGATTGACCAACGGGTTCTTCCCGAAGAAGGACGACGCCTTCAACGTGCTCACCTACGGCTCGCGCAGCGGCACCTTCGCCACGCTGGACAACCCGTTGCCCGAACGCATCGCCTGGGAGGTCCAATACGGCGCCACCAGCGCGCAGCTCGTCGTGCTCAACACCGCGCCCACGCTCGCGGACATCGACGACCAGACCGTGAACGAGCTGACACAGCTTTCCGTCACCGCCGTCGCTACCGATCTGGATCTGCCCGCTCAGGTGCTGACCTACTCGCTGGACACCGCGCCGACCGGTATGACGATCAATCCTTCCTCCGGCTCCATCACGTGGACACCCACGGAGGCGCAGGGTCCGGGACCGTTTGAGGTGACCGTCCGCGTTGCCGACGACGGCGCGCCGTCGCTGGAACACACGAACAGTTTCTCCGTGACGGTCAACGAGGTGAACGTTGCGCCGGTTCTCGCCGCAGTGCCTGATGTCGCCATTCACGCGGGCGCTCCGTTCAGTGTCCAGTTGTCCGCGACCGATACCGATCTGCCGGCCAATGCGCTGAACTATTCGCTGGTCACCGGACCGGTGGGTGCCGTCGTGACCCCGACCGGGGAAGTCTCATGGATGGTGCCCGTTGCCGCCGGAGACACGGTCGCGGATTTCACCGTGCGCGTCACCGACGACGGAGTCGCGGCGCAGTCGGATGATGAGAGCTTTCAAGTATCCGTGGTAGGGCCGGTGGAAGCACTGGGTTCGACCCTCGGCAACGGTCAGTTCGAAGTCACGTTTCGGTCGGTCCCCGGCCTCACCTACCGGCTGGTCAGCGCCAGTTCCCTGCCGACGAACTCATGGTCGCCCGTTCCCGGCGACTTCACGGCTAGCGGCCCGACCACCACCATTTCCGTTCTGATTGGCACGTTGCCCGGCGGTGCCTACTTCCAGATCAAACTGGTGGAGGATTAGGTGATGGTGCCGTCGCTACGCGACGAATCAGGAAGGCAACCCGTTTCCGTGGGTTGAAACCCGCGGCTACCGGACACGAGATGCGCCTAGTTCATCGCCGTGCTGATGGATTACGATTACGAGGAAGCTAAGCCGGGACCATGCAGTTGGGATGGGGAGCGCCCCGCGTGCTCCCCTTTTGACTGCATGGTTCCGTATAGAAATAAGGAAGGCAGGAAGAGGAGAAATTGGATTCCTGTTTTCCTGCCTTCCTTATTCAAAATAGTATTCGCCCCGGGTCGCGGATCGCCGAAGCGAGCGGAGGCTACTTTGCGGCGGGCATCATGCCGGTCTTGCGGGCGTAGTTGAACAGGCCGCCGGCATCGACGACCGGGCGGACATCGCCGAGCGGTTTGAACGAATGCACCTTGCCTGTCTTCTCCACGGTCACCGTCGCCTTGTCGAGGTCTACGGTCACGATGTCGCCGGTGTTCAATTCCTCGCAAAGACGGTCGGCGATTTCGCAGGGGTAAAGCTCGCCGGTCGCCACGCAGTTGCGGAAGAAGATGCGGGCAAAGCTCTCGGCCAGAATCAGACGGCATTTTGCGGAGCCGAGCGCGATCGGGGCGTGTTCACGCGAACTGCCGCAGCCGAAATTGCGTCCGGCGAGAACGATCGGATACTCCGCGTCGAGTTTGCCCTCCTCAACGAATCGGGTTGGGTAAAGCGCGTCAGGGAGGCCGCACATCGCGAACGAGCCGAGCTTTTCATATTCCTCGGCTATCGTGGGCACGAGGTTCAGGTACTGCGCAGGGATGATCTGATCAGTGTCGATGTTGTCTTTGACGACGTAAATGGGGCCTGTAAATACGGACTGCATAAGGGCGGACTTTATGGATTGTGTTCCGGAAATTCAATAGCAAATCAGGGCGGAGCACGAAACCGTTTGCAGGAAAACGGTTAACGCGCAATCCGAACGCAGTCTTTAGCTGACGTAACCGCCGGGATGCCGGTTGTGCCAGTCCCACGCGGAACGGACGATGTCGTCCAGCTTGGCGAACTTTGGTTTCCAGTCCAGCTCGGACATCGCCTTCGACGCATCGGCGATCAATCGCGGAGGATCACCCGGCCGACGGGGTTCCTCGATCACGGCGATCTCCTTTCCGGAGATTTTCCGGCAGGTGTCGATCACTTCGCGAACCGAATAGCCGTCGCCATTTCCGAGATTGTAGAAACCCTGTTTGTCGGATCTGAGCGCGCGCAGGTGGGCCTGCGCCAGGTCAAGAATGTGAATGTAATCTCGGATACACGTGCCGTCGGGGGTCGGATAGTCCGTGCCGAAGATGGAACAATTCTTCCTCTGACCGAGCGCCACCCGCAGGATGTTCGGGATCAAATGGGTTTCGATCCGGTGTGCTTCGCCGAACTTTTCGGTTGCTCCCGCAGCGTTGAAATACCGGAAGGCAACGAACTCCAATCCGTGAATTTCATGGAACCACCGGAGCATCTTTTCGAACATCAGCTTGCTCTCGCCGTAGGGATTGACCGGGTTCTGAGGAAGCGTCTCGTTCATCGGCATTGTTGCAGGAACGCCGAAGGTCGCGCAGGTGGAGCTGAACACGAATTTTTTCACCCCGGCAGCCACCGTGGCTTCGAGCAGGTTGAGCCCGGCGCAGACGTTGTTGCTGAAATATTTTTCCGGCTTCTCCATTGATTCACCGACGAGCGCACTGGCGGCAAAGTGAACAACAGATTCAGCGCATGCTTCAGCGAGGGCGTGGCTGATCTGCGATTTGTTGCTGAGGCAACCTTTGATGAAGACCGCCCGCTGATCCACGGCTGCCCGGTGTCCCTCGGTCAGGTTGTCAAAAACGGTGACGGCATGCCCGTGGTTCAGGGCGTATTCTACGAACGCCGAACCGATGTAGCCCGCACCGCCGGTTACAAAAATGCTCATCCGCACGGATAGTGCCGATTCTAGGAATGCTGGCAAAGGAGATTTTCAGCGGGGCACATCTCGACACCGAGCGCGATCATCCGCCCAGCCTGGCGGAGATGTATGGACCGGGGACATAGTGGACAGATGTTCGGAGAGATGGTGAACACTTGGCCTGACCCGTCCGAGCCGACATCCGCAGCTTGGATTGGCGATTCGACAGCGCCCTCCTCCCACCGCGCAAGCGTCCTGGACTGCGCCAGCCCTCTGGCGCTTTTCCCTTGGGAAAGAGGAGGCGCTGACGAGACATGCGACAGTCTCAGCGAGATTCAATCCGCGCCCGATCTGTCATCCGCACCAAAAAGCGCCCGAGGGCTGGCGCAGTCCAAAACCTGGCGGAATAACCGTTGTTCCTTCGAGAATCCACACGGGATCAGATCCAGCTCACGCTGGTTGCTACTTCTTTGCCGGGCTGCTAACCGGACTCATCCGGTTCCGGGTTCTCGCGTTTGCGTTTGGCGACGGCTTGACGCAGGAGAAACTCGATCTGGCCGTTCACACTGCGGAGATCCTCCTGCGCCCACGATTCCACCTCTGCCCAGAGCTTAGGTGAGATTCTGAGTAGAAATGATTTTCGCGATTCAGCCATTACGACTTGTCGTTCTGTAATTTCAATCGACGGTTCAATTCGCCGGAAAAACTTTTCGGGTTCTCGGGTGAAACCACGATTGTGCGCTTTGCGAACTTCAAGATGACCGAGTTTTTTGGGTCAGTGACGAACGCCCGGAAGCTTCGCAGCTTCCGGCTGTAGAACCTCCCGGACATCGCGAAGACCCCGCCGTTCCCGAGCGTCTTGAATGCGCCCTTGCACGCCGTCGGATCGGCGGTGGCCGATTCCAATCCAGCGAGGTCAATATCAGTTTTCCAGAAGCTACGTTGCACGAACAAGTGCCCACCGCTGAGTTCAAAGCCACGGACGACAAACAGACCGGTGCCGGCGAGGATCGTCAGAACGATGATCGCGGGAAAAAAGAGAGCGGCTGTCGACGCCTGCTCTTTTTTCATGAACAAGGGTAAGACGACCGCGATTCCGGTCCCGAGCCCAGCCACGATTCCGGTGACCAGCCTGATCTTCAGTCCCCAAGGTGCGCTGTAGGTTTTTGTGCTCATGAAGCGGGCGGCCTAGTGGTAGAGCGTGCCGGTGTTGATCACGGGGCTCACCTCCGATTCGCCGCAGAGGACGACCAGAAGGTTGCTGACCATGGATGCCTTGCGATCCTGATCGAATTCAATGACCCCTTTTTCTTTCAGATCTTGGAGCGCCATTTCAACCATGCTGACCGCTCCGTGAACGATCTTGGTGCGGGCGGCGATGCTGGCTTCGGGCTGTTGGCGGCGCAACATTGCCTGGGCGATTTCCGGTGCGTAGGCAAGATGGGTGATGCGGGCTTCTTCCACGACCACGCCGGCACGCGAAAGGCGTTCCTGCAATTCAGTCGTCAGGTCGGCGTTCACCTGATCGCCACCGCCGCGCAACGTAACTTCTTCCTCTTCGCCCTGTTCGTAGGCATAGCTGGAAGCGAGGTGACGGACGGCGGATTCACTTTGAATGCTGACGTAGTGTTCATAGTCGTCCACGTCGAAGACCGCCTGCGCGGTGTCCCGAACGGCGCGTTTTTGAATCAATGACCTCAGGAGGCGAATAATTACGCTACGGAGGAGGCGGTCATTGTTAGGTATGGTTTGTTTTTGGTGCGCCGGTTTTTGGTTTTCTTCCCGGCGCCGGTTTCGCTGGGCAAGTTTCTT
>JBDNGP010000073.1:0-20263 GCA_041689265.1 Verrucomicrobiota bacterium | reverse complement strand
CGGAGTTAAAAGCGAACATCGCCTCCTTCATGCACAGCATCCAGAAGCAGCCCGGGAGAGTGATGCGCTATTTTTTTGGCCGACACATCTCCTACGCCACCGGTTAACTTGCGAATGTATTTAAGGGCCGCATTAATATTAGGTGCTTCTTCGTTTCGCATAAAGAAATATGATTGCGTAAACAAACGCTCCAGCAATCCAAAGTGCGCGGCTCTCACCTGACGCGTGAGTGATACATAACCGGCCACAAAGAATGCCGCGACGATAGTGATCAGCAAAAGGAAATCCCAACTGCGAACCAGACGGAGTCGCCGTGCTATGAGCAAGTCGTGAATCGCTTGAACGAACAATCCTCCCACCGGCCCGACCATCCCGACCGCAACGCAAGCAAACAACCAGAACGCCAAGCTGTCACCCGAACTGCCGAGGGCCGATAAAAGTATGAAGAACAGAACGGACGTCACCGCGTAACCGACCCAAAATGGCCGACCGAGTCTCCGCGTCAATGGTTGTGATGCTTCCCTCATGCAATGAGTGCAGATGAGCCGAACGTCCGAGTCATCCTCCGCCTGACCGAGGGCCGCGCCGACTTCTGGGTTGGCGGTTGAATGCTCATGAGATTTTCGGCTCGAGGCGGGTCAGGCGTTAGGATCGACGTCTTGTTCGCTTCATATGTTAATGTGTGTCGCCAGTTCCTCGGGCGTGTAGGTAGGGATTCTTCGATGAAGCATCGCATGGCAGTTCGGGCACACGGGAATAAGGTCAGCAACAGGGTCAACTTCGTAGTCCCCGCCAATG
Source organism: Verrucomicrobiota bacterium (assembly GCA_041689265.1). Classification (GTDB taxonomy): domain Bacteria; phylum Verrucomicrobiota; class Verrucomicrobiia; order Limisphaerales; family RI-55; genus JBDNGP01. The sequence continues at coordinate 19,465 of JBDNGP010000073.1, read as the reverse complement.
TCTGCGAGTGGTCGGAGATGGTGAACATGAATAAATCCGTCGCCAATGGTGCCAAAGTGCTCGCTAAACGAGTAACCACAGATCGAGCAGTTGCAGCCGTAGTGGTCTAAACATGCTTTGCGTGCGCGTGGGTCGCGCTCATACGCGTTCACAGCAATTCGTCTCAGTGCTCCCTCAGAATAACGCTCCGGAGTCGATACCTCATCTGCAATCTGTTGGGTTGCTAACCCGATCGTTCCGAGATGATGTTGCCACAATTCCTCGAGTCTAGCCGCACCTTCAGGGGCAATGGTAATCCCACTGCCTAGTGGGCTCCACTGCACATCAGGCAGCTCCTTCAAGAGCAGAGGACGGCCAAGCAACGCTTCGCTTCTTGGATTCAGCAACACATCATACCGAAGATCGGTATAGTTTGCTGTTTTCGTTGGATCAGAATAGTGAGGAGCTTTAAATGGAGCCGACAATGCGAACCCTGAAGCCATAATTCCTTTCGGCTCACCTTTGCCAAGTTTGATTAAGAATGCGCGATCTCCAGGAACAATTTTCTTCGTAACGCCGCAAGACCAACGACCATCAAGATAGCCGCGGCGCTTGTAAGACGCGGAGTCCTCCTCTAGCGACTCCCAATCCCATCGCTCAGGGTTCCATGTGAAGAGGTAGGTGGCCATTTTCTTTCAGCGAACATTTATATCCGGCCAAACTCAGTTTGGCCGGACGTGAATTGAGTTCAGGGTTTCTTCGAGATCATGCGATGGAAATTGATGATTCACGGAATTGAGGCAAGCACTTTGGTTTGGCCAGCTTCCAACCGGGCGCATCTTGCCCCCGTATTCAAACTGGCTCGGAGCGCCGCGTTTACGCCGCTTCATTCTTCAAACGCCCACGGGCCAGTCGTCTCGCCGTTGCCCACTCGGTCGTCGAAGCGGCCTGAAGGCCGCGCTCCGGAGGCAGTGTCAAGATGCGCCCCTTCGAACCCGTCACTCGTCTCCTTCCAGCACCCAGGTGTCTTTGCTGCCGCCGCCTTGTGACGAGTTCACCACGAGCGATCCCTTCCGCAGCGCGACCCGGGTGAGTCCGCCGGGGATGATCGTGGTCTTTTCGCCGTAGAGCACGTACGGACGCAGGTCGATGTGGCGGCCCTCGAAATGGTCGTCACAGAAACACGGGTGCCGCGACAGCGCGAGCGTGGGCTGGGCGACGTAATTCCGCGGGTCGGCCTTGATGAGTTTGCGGAATTTTTCAACCTCCTCCTTCGTCGCGTGCGGACCGACCAGCATACCGTATCCGCCGGCTTCGTTCGCGGCTTTCACGACGAGTTTCGGCAGGTTGTCCATGATGTATTTCATGTCGTCCTTTTCACTCGCGAGATAGGTCGGGACGTTCGGCAGGATCGGGTCCTGGTCCAGGTAATACTTGATCATGCGCGGCACGAAATAATACATGACCTTGTCATCCGCGACGCCGGTGCCGATGGAGTTGGCCAGGCTGACATTGCCCGCCCGGTACGCGCTCACAATGCCGGGCACGCCGAGCATGGAATCTTTCCGGAACACTTTTGGATCAAGGAAATCATCGTCAATCCGGCGATAGACAACGTCCACCGGTTTCAATCCCTGGGTCGTCCGCATGAACACGTGGTCGTTCTGCACCACAAGATCGCGACCTTCCACGATCTCGACGCCCATCTGCCCGGCGAGGAACGAGTGTTCAAAGTAGGCGCTGTTGTGAATGCCGGGGGTGAGCACCGCGATCGTCGGATTGGGTTTGCCGTGCGGCGCGATGTACTTGAGCACATCCAGCAGATCCTCGGAATAGTGTTCCACCGGCCGCACGCCGTGAGATTCGAACATCTGCGGAAACACCCGTCGCAACGTCGAACGGTTTTCCATGACGTAGGACACGCCGCTCGGACAGCGCGCGTTGTCTTCAAGCACGAAGTACGTCCCGTCGCCGTCTCGCACGAGATCCGATCCACAGATGTGAATGTAAATGTTTCGGGGCACGTTGAACCCCATGAACTCTTTGCGAAAATGTTTGGCCTCGTCAACAAACCGTCGCGGAATGATGCCGTCGCGCAGGATGTTCTGCCCGTGATAAATATCGTGCAGAAACAGATTCAACGCCGTGATCCGTTGAACCAGACCCGCCTCGATGTGCGCCCATTCCGAAGCCGGAATTACGCGCGGAACGAGATCGAAAGGAAAGATGCGTTCGGTTCCCTGGTTGTCGTTGTAAACGGTGAAGGTGATGCCCTGGTTGAGAAACGACACGTCCGCCATCTTCCGGCGCTCATCGATCTCCGGCTCGGTCAACCGGTTGAACCGCTCGATCAACGAACGGTAGGCCGGACGCGGTTTGCCGTCCGCAGAAAACACTTCGTCGAAGAATCCGTCCGTCTGATACCCTTTGAAGAGCTGCCGCACCGGTTCCTTCGCGGTGTTCGGTTTTTTCTTTGTTGCGACTTTCCTATTAGTTTCCGGCATAAATCAAAGGGGTCCGAATGTGGGATGGCGCATTTCAACGTCGACTCCTCCTTCGAGGAACCAACCTGGGTGACGCGTCTGGCGATCGCTCATGCTCCAAACAGGGTTCCACAATCGGGCATGCGATGGCGAATCCAAATTATGGTTCATCCATGAATAATATGAATGAACGCGAACAACATCGACCACCGGATCAAGCGGGCATTCAAAGAACCATCGCGTATTCGCGACGGTTTCGGATCTCGAATGCTCCGTTCTCTGGCGGCAAATTTCCGAGGTTCCGGTTTCCGAGTTCGTTATCGTGACCCAGTTTTGATCGGACCGGAGCCTGCCGGTTGGCCAAGTCCACGAGTTTGGAGCCAGTCCCCGGCGCGGTCGCTCCAAGTGCCGATATCGGAATCGGGACGCGACCGGACGCCGTATCCGTGTCCGCCGTTCTGATATACGTGCAGTTCCGCCGGGACGTTGTTCTTCTTGAGCGCGGTGTAAACATATACCGCGCCGAGCGAAGACGAATTGTCGTCGTGCGTGTGGACCAGAAATGTCGGCGGTGAATTGGAGGAGATCTGAATCTCCGGCATCAGTGAATCGGTCGCGTCGTTCACCAGCCGCCAGGGATAGATCAACATCGCAAAGTCAGGGCGCGCACTTTGTTCGTCGACCGCGTCCGTCGCCGGGTAGGCATCCCCGAAATCGCCGATGTGAATCGCGCCGACCTGGCCGCCGGCGGAAAAAGCCAGCAACCCGATTTTCTTCGGATCCAGTTTCCAGCGATCAGCGTTCGCACGGATGAACCGGATCGCGCGCTGTGAATCCTGAAGAGGACGTCGCCACGCCCCCCACGGCCCGGCGTCGGTCGTGCGGTAATTCAGAACGAATACGGTGACGCCAAGTCCGTTCAAGAACAGCGCGGCCTCCGAGCCTTCGAGATCCGGGACGACATAGCGGAATCCGCCACCCGGCAGAATCAGAATCGCCACCCCGTTGCCCGGCGCGGTCGGCGGGAAGACCTTCATGGTTGGACAGGTGATGTGCTCAACCCGGGTGATCGGCGGGCTGTCCGTCTGCCGGTCTGGCAATGCGGTGCCGAGTTGTTTGTCTGTTTCACCCGGAGCGAGATCGGGCCAGACGGTGATCCTTTCACTTGCGCTGGCAGAGTTAAGCAGCACCGCAAATATCAGCACGGCAAAGCACGCAGAACCCAGGCACAAACTGAATGGCTGAACAGGTGAACGATTCATATGCTTGGGGAGGATGTCAACGGGTGCGCGACAATGCAAACGCTTCGATCGATTGCGAAGTTCCGCAGGCACCTGCTGGCAATGCCGACCATGATTCCGCCCATCCAGATCGCGCAGCCCCGTAAACATCCAGAGTGCCGGGCACCTCCTCGGCTCGGGGGGTGAGTGCGGCGGTGGCTTCACACGATAGGATCAACCGACCAGGCCATCGTCAGCAAGAATGGGTAAAACCGACGGGTACTTTACAATTCCCGGACTAGCAATCGCCAAGAAATGAGAGGCGGAATCAGGTGGTTTCAAGGGTCTAATTGCCGGAATGGTACGACTGACGAGCAAATGTTGGGAGCGGTACGTCAAAAACGGATATCGCGTTTTCGTGGGATCGGGGGCCGCGTGTCCGCACGGGTTGATGCGTCGGTTCGTGAAGGCCGCCCCGCGCTTTCACGATCTTCAGGTGGTGCACATCATGACGCTGGGAGGGACGCCATGGTGTTCCCCAGCGCTTTCCGAGCACCTGAAGGTCAACGCCTTCTTTCTCGGCCCCGGCACGCGCGAAGCGGCAAACTCGGGGACCGCTGATTACACCCCCTGTTATCTCTCGGAACTGCCGTCGTTGTTTCGCGACCACATCATACCGATCGATGTCGCGCTGATCTCGGTAACGCCGCCCGACGAGCAGGGCTACTGCTCGCTCGGCGTGTCTGTGGACGTGGTGAAGTCCGCCGTGGAATCCGCCTCGCACGTGATCGCTCAGATCAACCCAAGCATGCCGCGAACGCTTGGCCAGTCGTTCATTCACAAGGACATGATCGATGCGTTTGTTGAGATTGACGAGCCCATCATCGAACATCCTCCCGCCGCGATGGACCCCGTCTCGATGAAGATCGGAAAATATGTAAGCCTCCTGATCGGCGACGGCAGCACGTTGCAGATGGGCATCGGCAAGATCCCGGATGCCGTCCTCTCGTGCCAGCGAAACCATTCCGATCTGGGCGTGCACACCGAGATGTTCAGCGACGGCGTGCTCTCCCTCTACGAAAATGGAAACATAACGAACCGGTTAAAGGGCATCCACGAGGGCAAGACGATCTGCACCTTTTGTTTCGGCAGCCGGAAGCTCTACGAATTCGTTCACAACAATCCGCACATCGAGTTTCATCCCAGCGAGTACGTGAACAATCCCGGGGTCATTTCCCGGAACAAAAACATGATCGCCATCAACAGCGCGATCGAGGTCGATGTCACCGGGCAGGTGGTGGCGGATTCACTGGGCAACCGCCTCTACAGCGGCATCGGCGGCCAGGTCGATTTCATCCGGGGCGCCGGCATGAGCGAGGGAGGCAGACCAATCATCGCCCTGCCCTCGACCGCCTGCAACGGGTCAGTTTCCCGAATCGTCGCCTCGCTCACGGAGGGTTCCGGCGTCGTCACCTCACGTGGCGACGTTCATTAGGTGGTGACGGAGTACGGCATTGCGACCCTGCGTGGCCGGTCGATTCGTGAACGTGCCGTGGAATTGATCCAGGTGGCTCATCCGAAGTTTCGCGATGAACTGTTCGAGAAGATCGGTCGCACCATGCATGTTCACAGGGAATCGTCCCATTCATCGAAAACCGTCGATGAACTGGGCGATGTGGATGTCATCAAGATGAAGCTGCAGGACGGCCCCCACTATTTTCTGCGTCCGCTTCGAGCCTCCGATCAGCACCGGCTTCAACAGTTCTTCTACTCCCACACGACCGAGACGCTCTACCAACGCTATCGCCACGTGCCGAAAGCGATGAACACCGAGCGGGCCTATCGCCTGGTGAACGTGGATCAATCGCGCGACCTCGCATTGTGTGTCGTCGAACTGCAGGGACCCCGCGAGGTGGTCCACGCGGTGGGCCGCTACTACCTGAACGAGTCGGGCGACACCGCCGAGGCCGCGTTTGTCGTCAGCGAATCAAAACGCAACATCGGCATGGCGACCGCCCTGATGACCCAGCTCATCGACATTGCCAAGAAGCGCGGGCTGAAGTTGCTCTCCGCCCTCGTACGCACAGACAATCATTCAATGGCCCGCGTCTTTCGCAAATTCCGGTTTAAGCCGCAGCCGGACGAAGATCCGGCCGAGACACTGTTCATCCTGAAGCTGCGACGATGAACCACGCGTTAACCCGGCGGTTTCCGATCCGCGACCATCATCTGAACATTTACTTCCACCCGGACTGCCTGCTCCACGAGGGGCCGGACGGACATCCTGAAAGACCCGCACGCTTTCAGGCCATCCTCGACGGCTGCCTCGCGTTGCCGACGAATACGCCCGTCTCGTTTGTGATTCCCCGGCCCGCCACATTCGATGAACTGCTGCGAGTCCATGGCAAACACTATCTACAGCGACTCGAAGAGGCCACGCATCACCAGTCAACCTTCATGTCGCCGGACAACTATCTTTGCCCCGAATCGTTTGACGCGTTTCGCGCCGCCGCCGGGTGCGCAATTGCTACCGCCGATTCGCTCGTAAAGGGAACACCGTCCTTCGCGCTCACGCGCCCGCCCGGTCATCACGCCGGTCGCGATACCGCAGAGGGATTCTGCTTTGTGAACCACATTGCACTCGTCATCGAAACCCTCCGGCAAGCCCACTCCGACGCGAACTTTCTCGTCGTGGATTTTGACATTCATCACGGCAACGGCATCGACCAGATCTACCAACGTGACAGTTCTGTTTTCTATTTTTCAATTCACGGCGACCCTCAACACATCTATCCGAACACAGGATTTCCCGATGAACGCGGAAAAGATACCGGCCACGGCTACACGCGCAACATGACGGTGGACGAAGGCACGTCGGGTGATGAATGGTTGAAGATTTTCCGAACAACATTGGCGGAAGTGGCGGGTTCATTCAGGTATGATTACCTGCTCGTTGGAGCGGGTTTAGATGCGCATGAAGAAGACCCGTTCAGTCTGATGCAACTCTAGGACGCCCATTACCTGAAAGTCACCAAGGATCTGCAAACGCTGGCAAAAACCCACTGCGGCGGTCGCGCAGCCTGGTTCCTTGAAGGGGGTTATTCAAAAACAGTTCTGAACCGGCTGATTCCCAAGGTGATCGCCACCCTGGCGAAAAGTGATTAGAACAGTTTAAGAAATTACGCGGCCCGAAGAAATGGTCGGCAACGTCATGTTGTGGGCAGCTACGACGAAGAGTTTCCCCGGAGCGCGGGTGTGTCGAAGACCACCCGCAGCAGGCCGTGGACGTTTTATGGTCAGCGAACTGCGCAAACAGTTTGGGATCGCGCGCCACGAGCAGGATGGCGATCGTGTTCGGTGTACCTGCGGATGAGCCGTCCGCGCCCCCCTAATTCCTCGGGCGGTTCTTATATTTTTCATTCAACCGGGTATGCCGGCTTTCCAGCGAGACTTCCTCGCCACCGATCCACATGCGTTTCACGTTGGACCGGATATCGAGAATGTCGCCGTCCACCGCGATGAATGTCGCGATCTTCCCCTTTTCAATCGACCCCAACTGATCTCCTAGCCCAAGAATATCCGCTGCGTTCACGGTGATCATTTTCAACGCGGCGTCGGGATCGAGACCGTAGCCCATCGCCTGCGCTGCTTCGTACGGTAGATTGCGATCCTGACTTGCATCGTCTCGCCAACCGGTCACGGCAAACGCGACCTTCACTCCCGCGTCGTTCAACACCTGGGGAGAAGCATACGATTCGTCGTAGGCCCGTTCGGATTGATTGAAGATCGAATACGTAGAATCAAAAACAACCGGCATGCCCGCCGTCGCCAGTTCATTCGCGACCTTCCACGCGTCCCGGCCACCGACCAGAACAACATTCAACTTGCGCTCGTTCTTCCATTCAATGATCGCCTTGATCTGACGCAAGTCCGACGCATACACGAACACCGGCTGCTCGCCTTCAAGAAAAGGAATCATTGCCTCCCACGCAGGCACGAGTTTCAGCGAACTGCCATCGGCTCTTTTTACTCGTGCGTACGCGGCCGCCTGAGCGAAAAACTCATTCAGCTCACGCAGCTTCTCCCGACGTTCCTTGTCCTGATCTTTAAGTGATTTTTTCGTGTCAGGATTGGTGTTCAACCCCATGCCCGGCCAGTAAACAACGAGGCCGCCACGGCGCTTCACTGCCATGTCCTCGATTGTCCATCCCGTCGTCTGAATGACCGCAGACTGACCGGCCACCACGCCGTTACCGGGAATCAGATGGGCGTACGCAACGCCGTTCGCGCGGGCAACGGGAATGAGTTCCGAATCCGGATTCACCGACACCCACGCAGCGACTTCCGGCGTGTAAGTTCCAACCTCGCGCGAATCAATTGTCGCTCGAACGGCGGAAATTTCATCAAGCCCGAGCACCGACGCGGCGTTGATCAAGCCGGGAAACAAATGCATCCCAGACAGATCGATCGTCTCGACATCACCAACAGAAACGTCCGGACCCACCGCAGTGAACTTGCCGTCCCGAACCAGCACGATGCCATTCGTGATTGTTTCACCGGCTGCCGTGTGAATCGTCGCGCCCGTCACTGCGAATGATTCCGCATTCAGTCCGGTGGTGAACAGGTTGATCGAGGCAACGCCAACGACGATTGCGGAGGAAAATATTCTTGGAATCATTGGTGCAATCAGTTGTGGGAATGGAGTTCGCTGCATGAATAGTTAAACAGGGTCGAATGTTCCAAAGCTTCGCGGAAGAACAACGCGCGCGCGGCGTCCGACTCCTTGTCGTCCTCCTTCTTGTCCTCGTCCTTCTCAGATTTCTTGCGGGCCTTCGCCAACAGCGCACCACGTTCTTCGGTCGTCTTGCGCACACGCTCCGCTTCGAGCGAGCGATCAAAAAGCTTCCGGCCGTCCACCCACGTTTGCAGACAGATCGACGAAGTGGACAACGGATCGCCGGACCAGATCGCAAAATCAGCATCCTTCCCCGCTTCCAGCGAACCCACACGATCATCGATCCGCAGCTGTTTCGCCGGATTGATGGTGACGAAGTTCAGCGCCTCGACTTCCGGCACACCGCCATATTTTACTGACTTCGCCGCTTCCCGATTCAGCCGCCGCGCGTAATCCGACGAATCGGAATTAATCGACACCACCACGCCACGGTCATGCATGATGGCAGCCGCGTAGGGAATCGCATCGATCACTTCGTATTTGTAACCCCACCAATCGGAGAAGGTCGACGCACCCGCGCCGTGTTCCGCGATCTCATCGGCGACTTTGTAGCCTTCGAGAATGTGCTGCAGCGTGCCGACCTGCACACCAAACGATTCCATGGTCCGGAGAAACGCGATGATTTCATCCTGCCGATAACTGTGACAATGAACCAGCCGTTCGCCGTTGATGATCTTGCCGATGGTTTCGAGTTCCAGATCGCGACGCGGCTCAGCGCCAGTTCCATTTTCAAACGCGGCCCACTCGGCGAGATATTGTTGCGCCGCGGTAAACCGGTTTGCCATGAACACCGGCACGCCCATTCGTGTTTGCGGGAAACGGGATTTGTTGTCGTCACCCCAGTTGCTCTGTTTGACGTTCTCGCCGAGCGCGAACTTAATCCCGGGAATCGCCCCTTCAAATTTCATCTCCTCGGGACCCGAGCCCCAGCGGAGTTTCACGACGCAGTTTTGTCCGCCGATCGGATTTGCCGAACCATGAAGCAGGTTGGCAGTGGTCAGCCCGCCGGCCAGTTGGTGATAGATTCGCTCGGTTTCGGAATTCACCACGTCGGCAATCCGGACCATCGCAGTCGATGGCAACGTTCCTTCGTTCACAGCTCCAAGAATAAAACTATGACTGTGGCAGTCGATCAGGCCAGCCGTGATGTCAAGTCCGGTGGCATCGATCTCAACCGGTTCGTGCGACAGACGGATGTTGCTCAATACGTTGTGACCAACCGCCAGAATCTTGCCGTCGTCACCGATCAACAGATCGCCGTTGGTAATCACGCCCTCCGGGCCGCTGGTCCAGATCGTTGCGTTCCTAAGAATTGTCAGTCTCGGTGGCGTCAGTGGCCCGCGTCCGGTCATCGGTGATTGTGCGATGCGCACGTCATTCGTGCTCTTCGGTTCGTCTTTCTCCTCAGATTTCTTGTCGGAGTCCTTCTTCGGTTTTTCAGGAATGGCGGCAGGATAATTGCGCCCGGCGATCCAGACCGAATCCATCTTCGCTTCCGGATCGAAATAACTGCCGTTCACAATCGTCAGGTTCGCCAGCTTTCCTGCTTCAATGGTTCCAAGCTCATCGCCGACGCCGCACCAGTCGGCGGGATTCGTTGTCAGCGCTGCCAGCGCGTCGTCCTCGCTGAGACCGCGATCAATTACCAGTTTCAGATTCTTACGAAACGATTTCTGATCCTTGAGGCTGTAGGTCGTGAGTGCGACGGCGAGTTCGTTTGATCGCAGCACGGCCGCGTTTTCCGCCGCCCAATCCCAGGCACGCAATTGATCGAGCGAGACCTGATCCCAATCATCGTCGTCCGGCAGCTCGGGACTTTTCGGGAAGTTCAACGGAACAATGAACCGTTCCTTCGTCGCCGCCACCAGATCAGGGCGGCGCCACTCCTGTCCGCTGGCAAGGATGATCGAGTCCACTTCCAGTTCGTCCGCCAGTCGGGAAGCGCGATCCACCATCAAAACGCTGCCCGGCTCAATCACCACTGGCATCGTCCCGCTGATTACCGGAGCGAGACTTTCCAGTGCGGGATTGAACCCCAGACCGGGATCACGTCGCGGCGGATTTTCTTCAGCAAGACGATGGTAAAACTGTGCGTCCAAAATGGTCTGACGGATCGCAGCAATCACGCCCATCAACGATTTGGGGTACGCCTTGTCCGGCCCCGTGCCCGCGTCGAACGCCGCGTGCTGAAACACGTCCGCCTTGAGCACGGACTGGTTCGGGCCTTCATCCCCGAGGTTGATCAGCGCGCTGGTGCCACGGATCACCCCCTTGCCGGGAACGATGTTGGCCGCCGTAAACCCGAGGTCGCGCAATGCCTGCTCCTGTTTGTCAGAAAGGGAAAGCCCCTCGACCTGCCGTTTTTCGGGATGAATGACGCTCAGCTCGTATCCCGGTCCCGAAGCACCTGGATCGCCTTCGCCACCCGGCACTCCGTAAAAATTGATACCGCCTGAGGTCAGCGCGTGATCATGTATCGGTGAATCCCCTGAGCTGTCAACCGCCTCGTTCTTCTCATCAAGCACCACAAACGGATCAAGAAAACCGGCGTATACCGTCGCGTTCGTCAGATTCCAGACGCGGGCATCCGGGGGAATCTTGATGTCGACTCCGACCGTTTCGATACGCCCATCGCGAATGACAATCGTCGCCCGTTCAAGCGACTCGCCTGGCTTCACAAAGACCTTCTCCGCCGTGATCGCATGAACTCCCAGCGGCAACGGACGATGCCCGGGTGGAAGCAACCCCGCCGCCGACACCGGGTGAGAATTCACGAGAAACAACAGTGCAATGAACAACCGCGCGTTGGCTGAAAGCCGACTCAATCCGTGGAACATGCCGGGAGTATGCTGATCGAAGAGGCAATGGCAATTTGGGAATTCGCGCGGCCTCTCCAAGAAAACCCGCGTGGCGAATAAACTAACAACGGTCTTGGTTCCGAGCTGGATGCGATCCGCCAGCTTCTTGAAGTCGGAATCCTTCGGGTAGCTGTAAGATGCCATGATCGGCCAGGCGACCTGCTCCGAAGCAATACCGGCCCTCAATTCAGGATGCTTCTCCGCCAGTTCGTTGGTGACTCCAGCAGTCACAGTCATCTAGCGTCGGCGGGCCTCTTCTTTTTTTAACTTCTTCTCGCGCCGTTGAATCTCCGCACGCAACAGGTCTTCTGCCGACCAACCCTTGGACTGCGCCTTCGAGGCGAGCTCGAAGAGTTCCTCTGAAATCAATTTTTTTGTCACGCGCCCGGCCGACTTCTTTTCCATCAACCCATGCTTGCGCGCTTTTTTTACGAGTTTCTCCGCCCGCGCGAGCGCCGGCAGGTGCTTTGGAATCCCGTCGAGCGCTGACGGACGTTCAAGATGGGTCCCCTTCTTTTCCGCGTGCTTGATCTGCTCCCAGTTCGCCCAGACTTCATCGACGTTCTTCACCTTCACATTGCCGAACACATGCGGGTGCCGGCGCAGGAGTTTTTCGTTGATCGTCTGCACAACTTTATCAAACGTGAACGCTTGGCGCTCCTTCGCCAGCTGGCTGTGAAACACGACTTGTAGCAGCAGATCACCCAACTCCTCCATCAGCTCATGATCATCGCCGGCCTCGATCGCGTCGATCATCTCGTAGACCTCCTCGACCGCGTGGTAACGCAGCGACATATGATCCTGTTCGCGATCCCACGGGCATCCGGTCGGCGAACGCAGTTTCGCCATAGTTTTCAGAAGATCATTGATGGCGGGATTGCGTTTGACGGTCATAAGAAATCCAAATTGTTATCGAATCGAACTTACAAGATCACCAGGTCATCCCGATGAACGACTTCCACCCGGTTGAGCGTGCCGGACTTCACTTCGTCCATGTCAAATTCCGCGATGCCCCGGGCAAACTCCGTCCCGTCGCGGTCGCAGATCATCACGACGTCACCTTTGGAAAAATGTCCTTCGACCCGCTTGATGCCCGGCGGCAACAGGCTCTTTCCGTTTTCGCGCAACGCCTGTTTCGCACCGTCATCGACAACAATCGATCCGGTCGGTTTGTGGAAAAAGGCGATCCAACGTTTGCGGCTGCTCAGCCGGGATGTCCGGGGAACAAAGATGGTTCCCACGTCCTCGCCGTTCATCACGCGTTCCACCGTGTCCGACGCCAGTCCGGAGGCGATGATCAGGGGAATGCCCGAGCGCACGGCGATCCGTGCCGCTTCAACCTTGGTGGCCATTCCGCCCACCGCCGTCGCGCTCGACGTGCCTTGGGCATGTTTGCGAATGGTTGAATCAATCGACACCACGCTGGAAATCAGCCGGGCGTCGTCCGTGCCGAAATGTTCGATCACTCCGTCCACCGTTGTCAGAATAATCAGCAGATCCGCCGGCAAAAGACTCGCAACCAACGCGGACAGCCGGTCGTTGTCGCCGAACTTCAATTCGGTGAACGAGACCGCGTCGTTCTCGTTGATGATCGGGATCACTCCCTTGGCCAGAAGGGAGATCAGCGTCTGGCGTGCGTTCAGGTGGCGTTCGTGATGTTTGAGATCTTCGTGGGTGAGCAGGACCTGCGCGACGTTGAGTCCGTGCCCGGCAAGCAATTGATCGTAGGCGGCCATCAGCTTGACCTGTCCAACCGCGGCGCACGCCTGAAGTCCGTTCAAATTCTTGGGCCGCTTCGCATCGTTGAAAACCCCCATTCCGGCGCCCACCGCGCCGGAAGTCACCACGATCACTTCGAGCCCACGTTTTCTCAGCGCGGCCACCTGTGCGACCAGCTGCGACATGCGCGCGGGATCAACGCGGTGACTGGCATCGGTGAGGATGCCAGTCCCGAATTTCACCACCACCCGGTGGACGTCCTTCAACCATTGTTCACGCATACGAACGGAGCACGAAGCTACGTGCGAAGGCCGACACCCGGCAAGCCGTTTGAACGTTTTTCCGAAGTTCGCATACGCGTCGAGATGATCATTCGCACTTTTCCTGTTGCACTGAAACGGATGGCTTGTTCCTAATCCGCGCATGCGACCGCAATCTCTCGAATTTCTGAAAGAACTCGTCAACACGCCGAGCCCGACCGGCCACGAAGCGCGCGGCCAGCGTGTCTGGCTAGACTACGTCAAACAGTTTGCCGATGAAACTTACACCGACGCCCACGGCAACGCGGTCGCGGTCCTGAACAAGGGCGGTTCGCCCCGCGTGATGCTCGCGGGGCACGCCGATGAAATCGGGATGACGGTGAATTACATCGACGACAACGGATTCATCTCCGTCCGCAAACTCGGCGGAGTCGATGCCGCGATCATGAAGGCGCAGCGCGTGACGATCCATTCGCGGAAAGGCCCGGTCGCCGGCGTGGTCGGAAACATCGCCCCGCATCTGTCCAAAAAAGATGGTGACCGCAAAGTGCCGCAGATGGACGACCTCTTCATCGACATCGGAGTGAGCAGCCACAAGGACGCGCTGGAGCTGGTTCAGATCGGCGATCCCATCACGCTGGTTGACGACTTTCAATTGCTGCGAAATGACCTGGCGGTGGCGCGCGCGTTTGACAATCGCATCGGCACGTGGGCGGTCGCCGAAGCGCTCCGGATGCTCAGCAAGGACCGGAAGAAACTCAAAGCCGAGATCTGCGCGGTGAGCAACATCATGGAGGAAACCGGTTGCTGGGGTTCGCGACAAATTGCCTATTCACTGCAGCCTGACGTCGCACTGGTTGTCGACGTGACGCATGCCACCGATTGCCCGACCGTCAGCAAACAATTGCACGGTGATGTGCGGCTTGGAAAAGGCCCGACCGTTTCACACGGCGGAAGCAACCACCCGGAAGTTGTTGCGCGCATTGAAGAGGTCGCGAAGAAGCAAAAGATCGAATTGCAGCACGAAGCCGTTTCCAACACGAGCGGCACCGATACCGACGCCATTTTCTGGACGCGCGGCGGCATCCCGAGTGGACTCATCAGCGTGCCGAACCGTTACATGCATTCCCCGGTCGAACTGATCAGTTTGAAGGACCTCCAGCTCGTGCCCGAGTTGATGGCGGCATTTTCCCTGTCATTGAAAAAAGGCGAACGCTTCAAGGTGAAGATCTGACGATCCACTGAATGGCCGGCTGAACCCTGCGGTCTTCCATATTCAGTCACCCGGAAGAAGCTCCCTCGCCGATGGTTCTCGCGACGTAATATCACAACATTTTCGTGATTGGCCATGGGTTCGTCACGGCATGCGAAGTCGGTAGATACGGGGGGATACTTGGCTGAAGAATCCGACAAAGACCGTTTCGCCTTCGCGCTCTTTGTGCCTTTCTGCGGCGGCAGTCCCTGACCGGGCGATTCCGTCTACGCACCCGGTTCAAAAACATTTCTTGTTTGGCCATTAGTTTTGCGGATGCTGCGGCCATGACATCCATCATCATTGCCACCCGCAATGCGCACAAAGTTCAGGAAATTAAGGCGATTCTCGGAAAACACGTCCGGTATTTCACCCTGGATAACTTCGCCGGAGCCCCGCCTGCCAAGGAAGATGGTACCAGTTTTGAACAGAATGCTGTCAAAAAATCGATTTCGCTCACCCGCTGGCTGCTGAAAAACCCCAAGTTTCAGGTGCCACTCCTCCCGGAGTCCGTCAAGGAAACCATCGGCCCCGTGTTTACGCTGGCCGACGACAGCGGTCTCGAAGTCGACGCGCTGGGTGGCGAACCCGGAATCCACTCGGCAAGATACGCCCACATCGGCACCGAATTTCACGGCAACGCCCCGGACATTTCCAACAACCGGAAGCTGCTCGAAAATCTCAAAAGCGTTCCTGAGCTGCAGCGAACAGCCCGATTTCGTTGCGTCCTGGCACTCACCCCCGTGGAAATCGCGGACGATTTGCGGCGGACGATGGATCTATTTGGTGAAACGCTGACGGCGCGTTCGCAGATTTTCTCAGGTGCCTGTGAGGGAAGAATTTCATTGGGCGGCAACGGCAGGGGCGGATTTGGTTATGATCCGCTGTTCATTCCCGACGGCCACGACCGTTCATTCGCGGAACTGGGAGAAGTCGTGAAAAACAGGATGAGCCATCGCGGCCGGGCGCTCGAACAGCTGCGCGACTGGTTGAAGTCCAACGGCCGCCTCAAATGACCGTTCAGTTCCCGACGGGAACTTTGATCGCGACGACAATCTTTTGATCATCAGCGTCGGCGTCCCACGCAAGTTGAAGAAACTCCGGCAGCGTCATGCCGATGCTTTTGACGAAGGGCCGGTCGCCACCGCAGCCGTACATGATCGAGGCGTCGAGTTCCCCGCGCAATTTGGCACGGGCTTTGGCGATGATTCGGGGCAACCAGGAAATACCTACCAGCTCATCGGATTTCTCGGGCAGCTCCCTCGGATCCACCTCGAACTGGGAGTGGATCCCGTGCTGGACCTCCGTGAAATATTTGTATCGGATCGCCGTGACCTCCTGGACCGTCTCAAAATCCGGTTCGCCATCGCGGCAATGATCTTCGACAAAATCGAACAGTTCTTGTCCGCTCGAACCGATCTTTCCCAGAAACACCTGTTGGGTCTTGGTGAACATCTTGTCCGCTCGCGTGGTTCCATTCCGGTATGCGGCGACACCAGAATCAAAAACTTCTTTGAACGTATTTATCCATTCGGACATGCGCGCAGAATGACATGTCCGGCGGCCGGAAGCAAACCCCGCGAACAACGAACGTCGAAACATCTGGAATTCAGAGGATTAAAAAATCGCCTCCGGCGCGGCGGCGGGAACACGAGCCGCGTGTTTGAAATCAACGCGCTCAAACCGCGTCCCCGCCGCCGTTGATCCCGATCAAACGTCAAAACCCCAGTCCATCGACGATGGCTCGCGAAGCGGCGGATCCGAGAATGCCTCGGCAGCCGGCAGGGGGGAACCCGCTCAACACGAACTGCCCGACCGTCGCCCGGCAGCTCGTTTCCACCACTGAACGACCAGCCAGCCAAAGGCCGCCACGCCCACGATCTGCATCGCCCGGGAGCCGAACACCACCGTCGCGTTGAACCAGATGAACGCGAGAAACACGTGAACGCCCGCGCCAAACCATCGCGCCCGAGACGGGTAGGAGTTCGGGCAAAACACCCGCCAGCACGCATCGCTCAGCCAAACCGCTGTGAAAAGATAGTTCAGCCACACGCCTCCGCCCCAGTTCATCCCCGTGACTTCCGCAGTTTGGCGCGCGGTCTCAACGATCGCCGCCTCGTGGCTCCACTGATGGTGAAACTGAAAGGCGAGAGCCACGTGAATCAGCATCACGGCACTGCCGGCAAGCCAGACAAATTTGCCCCCCCGCCCGGGTCCGGTTCGACCAACGTGCTGCATTTGTAAGAACGTGATAAACCACAGCGCAAACGCCAGCCACGCCGTGATCCGAGTCAGCCATTCGCCAGAGGACATGGCGCAACATCACCGGAGCACCCGCGCTTGATCAAGGTTGGATTCCCGTCCGGTTCCCGTTTGTCGCCGAACAGTCGCACACCGTTTCTTGCCCTCGCCGGACTCAATTTGGAACAGAAGATCCGCAGCCAAAGTTGAATCTGTTCATGGCTGGTCCGTCCAAATTCCTCATGAAGATCAAAACTGGGGCTCTGGCATTCGGCGTTTTCTGCTCCGCTCTCGTCGCGACACCCGGGGCTGAAATCCATGTTTCGACTTCGGGAAACGATTCCCAAACCGGAACTGAAGCCGATCCAGTTCGAACGCTCACCCGCGCCCAGGAATTGGTGCGGCAAAAAGTGACCTCTCAGAGCGAAGAACGAATGGTGGTGCTCCACAAAGGTTCATTTCGGATCGCCGCGCCATTGAAATTTGAACCGGAAGACAGCGGCGTTACGTGGCTGGCCGCGGAACCCGGCAGCGTGACCATCAGCGGAGGCCTCGTCATTTCAGGTTGGAAGGAAATGCCGGATGGCAACTGGGTGGCCAAGGTTCCGCAGGCCCTTCAGGCAAAAGGTATCGTGCGAGAACTCTTTGTAAACGGCGGGCGCCGCACGCGGGCGCGAACGCCAAATGAAGGCTACCTCCGCGTTGTCACCGCAGCTGCCGACAATCGCACAGGATTTACGTTTACGCCGGGCGACGTCGCCAACGTGCCGGATCTCGATCAGGTGGAACTGGTCTTTCTCCACGACTGGTCGATCACGCGGGTCGGCATCCGATCGGTCGATGAAAGGAATCACAGTCTCGTCACGAAAAATCCGATCGGCGCCAACGCCCGGCACTATTCGATCAACTGGTTCGAACCGCATCCCCGTTACCTTCTCGAAAACTCCCGGGCATACATCGATTCTCCGGGCGAATGGTGCCACGACATCGCTGTGGGGGAATTGATCTACCGGCCACTGGCGAATGAAAAACCTGGCGACTCCGAAATCGTTGTTCCCATGGCGACCGGCTTGATCGAAGTCAGGGGAGAACCGGGCAACGCGGTTCACAATCTGCATTTTGACGGGATCAACTTTGAACACTGTAACTGGCAGATCCCCACCAACGGCTATGCGGAAGGACAGGCGAACTATCACGAACCGCGCACATCCGCATCCGGCATATTGCGCGGCATCATTCCCGCAGCGATTCACTTTGAACTGGCGGAGGATTGTTCGATCCGCCGTTCCCGCATCGGAAAAACAGGAGGCGGAGGGATATGGTTTGGCAGCCGCACGATGCGTTGCGAACTGGTGGATTCAGAGGTCTACGACATTTCCGGCAACGGGGTGCTGGTCGGCGAAGATACCGGTCGCGCATTCGACGGCAACCCGTGGTGGCAGGCTGCTCCGGACCAAGCGGCCGAGGGCAATCTCGTCGAGTCCTGCCGCATTCATGACTGCGGCCGGCAATACTACGGAGCGGTCGGCGTCTGGGTGGGACTTACTCAGCGGACAGTCATTCGCGACAACGAAATTTTTGACCTGCCCTACACAGGCGTTTCACTTGGGTGGATGTGGAGTCCCACCCCCACGCCAAATGGGAACAATCGAGTGGAGAACAATCACATCCATCACGTCATGCAAGTGCTCAGCGACGGCGGAGGAATCTACACCTTGGGCTTGCAACCGGGCACGGTTCTCAGTGGCAATATCATCCATGACATCCCGGTGAATCTCGGGCGGGCGGAGAGCAACGGCATGTTCATCGACGAAGGCAGCACGAGCATTACGATCGAGGGCAACTCAATTTACAATCTTGACCGTTCGCCGTTGCGCTTTCATCAGGCCGGCGAGATTCTCGTTCGCAGCAACTTGCTGGTCGTCAAGGAAGGTATCCCGCCCGTCCGCTACAACAGCACGAAGACCGAGAACATCAAACAAACCGGCAACACGATCGCGACGGAGTCGGAACGCCAGCGTTGATCGAACCCGACCGGCATGAACGTCCACCCGCCTGCTGGCGCCCCGCCCCTTCCGCCCGCGTCCACGCCTCAAAACGTCACGCTCAACCCTTGATTGTTCAGGCGCGAGTTTTGATGAACCTGTGGCGGTTTCCTCCGCAAGTTCCGTCGTAATCCGCGAGGACAGCAAATGAGCCGGCGCCCCCCAACCGCAGCTCGCAATGTTTCGCGGCGGTTCCCGACCGAAGAACTGGCGACGGAAATCCTCGTTCGCAACAACCTGCTGTTCGGTAAATGAAAAGAACCATTACGATTTTGCTGGTTGTCGTGGGGGTCGTTCTCGGCGGCGCGTTTCTCTACTTCAAGGGCAAGCGATCTGAGGTTGTTATAACCCAGAATCAGATCGATGCAGGCTTATCGGAACGATTCCCTGCAACGAAGAAGTATTTGCTGGGCTCCAGTATCACCTACTCGAACCCGCAAGTCACGCTCTTGGAAGATGAAGACCGGATTCGGGTCGGACTGGACGCCACTCTCAATATCCGCTTCAACGAAGAACTGATGCAGCTGGGAGGGGGGATGTCCCAGGGATCGTTAAAACGAGGTGTTGGTCGGTTGGGTCATTGTGGTTTCTTGTTAGCGTATGATCAAGACGGAATTTCCTCGGCGGCTTCGGCCTCCACTACAGGCTCTGAGCTTGGCGAAGAGCCTGTAGT
>JBDNGP010000072.1:0-8500 GCA_041689265.1 Verrucomicrobiota bacterium | reverse complement strand
GAATTTGAACTGCGGGGTCAGGGTTCGTCTCTTGTTTCGTTTCGGCATGGTTCTCGTCGCTTTCAGGGTTTCTTTGGAACCCCGCCTCCATCCCTTTTTCAAGCTTATTCACTGGCTCCGTTTTCACCTGCCACCTTAATCCTCGCCCAGCCCGGATCCTCAAACTCATCCGCGCCGGCTTCACCTTCGATCTCCGTGATTAGCGAGGGCTAAGCCTGTTCCCATGAGCCACTGCGGGGCGGCTTGAAATCTTACCTGCTTCCCATTACCCACAGAGAACGAAAACCGAAAGTGAGGCGTCACAACACATGATCAAAAGTATCACCGTCTGCCGCGACGTCTGAACACGTCCCGCCGCTTACAACTTTCCGATTCTCATGCAACAGTTGTCCTGTTACGAACAAGATATGGGTTGCCTAATGCCTTCAGTTGGATATCGTTAACGAATCAATGTTTCAGAAGGTGATCCCCGAAACAAAATCGGTTTGCCACGGAGAAGGATAATGTATGGGTAATAACTGGAAACGAAAACTTGCTGCCTATCTGCACGATCCCCCGAGCAAATGCCTCGACATTTACACGCACGGTGAACGGTCCGACGCCGCGTTCCGGCAGGCCGGGTTCGTTGATACGGAAATCGGTGAATATTTTGCGCATGCCGATCATACGGCAGCGGCGGCGGATCGCCTGCCGTTTCCGCAGTCGAGAAGCGCGGGCTTGAGCTGCGCATTTGACGGCATCCGCAACGCGTTCCGGCATCCGTTGAGCGGGCAGCTTCTTCCTTTTCACAAGGAGTTTGCCTCGGTGGAGCAGGGGTTCGAAGGCGAATCATCCGTTCAACCAAAGATCGCCGACGAGTGCCTCGATGCTTTGTCGAACGACAATTTACGTTGGCGCGCCCGATTCTTTGCGCATTGGCGTCTCTGGCCAAAACATGCTGCCGAGAAAGACTACCGGTTGTCGCTGCTGCCGGCGGATACGCGCATTCCCGATCACACCATCTGGTCGCACATGCAGGTGGTGTCCGCTCTGGATGGTTGTGTGAAGGGCGACAAGGTCTGGCAGCCCGCCTTCCTGAAATTTCAGCTTGGACCCGTGCAGGACTTTATCGCGGCAGCCCGGAGCATTCGCGACTTGTGGAGCGGGAGCTACCTTTTGTCCTGGCTGATGGCGGCTGGCATGAAGGCGCTTTCTGAAGAGGTCGGCCCCGATGCGGTCATCTTTCCCAATCTGCGCGGTCAGCCATTGTTCGATCTGCAGTGGAACAAAGATTTGTGGAGCAAAGTTTCCATCAACGGGAAGGACGCGGTCTGGGACTCTTTGAACTGGCAGAACCGGGATCTGCTCACGCCGAATCTCCCTAATGTTTTTCTGGCTGTCGTTCCTGCGGACCGGGCCGGGAAACTTGGCAAACGGGTTTCCGAGGCCATTCAGATAGAGTGGGAAACCATTGCGGGGTCCGTCTGGGCGGATTGTGGGGAAGCAGGCCTGACGGAGGATGAGGACGGGATCACCAAAGCTGATCGCAAATTACGTTTCGATAAACAGATCAAACGGTTCCTTTTGCTCTCCTGGAAAGCTACCCCGTGGCCGGAAACACTCAAAGAGGCACAAGGGCTGGCCCACGGTTTCAGTGAGGACATGCCCATCACAGAGGCAAATAATCGTGTGGCGGCAGTGGTCAGGATGGCGACTCAAACAATTCCAAAAGATGAGCAAAAGAACCACCGCGATGGCCGTTATTACGTCGGTGGAAAAACCGGTCCGAAAACGGAACTCAACAACATCGGGCTGGGGTGGTCGGTGATTCTGGCCCTGAACGGTTGGGAACTGGACGCCGTCCGGCAAACACGCGGGTTCGACGCGGCCAACGCGGGAATCTGGAAAATCGGAACCTTTCAAAACAAGGACTCGCTCACGGGCCGTGAAGAAGCCGTCGCCGGAGGCAGGACGTGGGGAGAGCGTTCGAAGGAAGCCGGTGAATATTGGCCCGCATTGTTCAAAAAGGGCGACTGGTTGGGCGCGCCCACACTGGTCAAACGCGTCTGGCATCGCGCCTATCTGGAAAAGGAGTGGAAGCTGAAGACTGACTCCAGTCATTTCCCGATGCCAAATACACGCGACATTGCTGCTCATCAATCAGAGAAGGATTGCGGGGATGAAACCGCAGAAGACTCGGCCCCATCCGAAAAATACTTTGCCGTCATTGCCTTTGATGGGGACCACATCGGTGAATGGGTCAGCGGCAAGAAGACGCCTAAATTCTCCACACAGTTGGCGGACTACAAGGACGGTTCCGGCAATTCTGGCTTTGGTGCTAGACCGTATTTCGAGCGACCGGAATTTAAAGGCGGGAACGATCGGGCTGAAGATTTTCTGGAACAACGACGCCCACTTTCGCCCAGTTACCACATCGAGTTCAGTGAGGCTTTGAACAACTTCGCGCTTTTGTGCGCGCGCCCGATTGTCGAGGCTTTCGACGGTCGACTGATTTACGCCGGTGGTGACGACGTGTTGGCCATCACCCCGGCAGATACCGCCCTTGCATGCGCGAAGGCGCTCCGGAGGGCATTCACCGGGTGCAGCGTTGACGGGCCGGTCGGTAAATCCATCTTCAAAAGCCCCGCGCCGGGATACCTCACGTCGGAGTCGATGACCGATGATTCCCGAGAACCCATCCCCTTCATCGTTCCCGGTCCGGCGGCGGACGCGTCGGTCGGGATCGCCATCGGGCATTTCAAGGCTCCGTTACAGGACATCGTCCGGCAGGCGCAGGCGGCGGAGAAACGGGCCAAGCACGATATTGACAAAGGCGGGCACGGACGTGGGGCCGTTGCCGTCACCCTGCTCAAGCGCTCGGGAGAGATTCAACACTGGGGCTGCAAATGGGACAACGGCGGACTGGACGCCTTTGAAATATTGCTCAACGCCATGAAGACAAATGTCGTCAGCGGCAAGTTCCCGCACCGGGTCATCGAATATCTGGAACCCTTGCGGTCGGAGGCGGCGAAAAAGCCTGAGAAAAGTAAAGCAACTGAGATATCCGGTAGCGTCCATACCGCCAAGGAGTTCGACAAGGTAACCTGCCTGGATGTGGTTTCCCGGTACCTCGAAATGGCCGCCGACAAGCAAAGAGGATCGAAATACGACAAGACCGAAGTTGCCGATCTCGTCTCGGTGCTGAAAACCTATGGCGAGTCATTGAAAGATCCTGAACAAATCATCCGAAACCTGATCGGCCTCATGACGACCGTTGCTTTTGCTGCGCGCACACTCCCATCCGGCACCCCATCAGAGAACAAGGAAGGAACCCAACCATGAACCAAATCCTGCTCGAACCCACCGACGTGCTTTTCTTCCGGGACGGTCGCCCCATGGAAGGGTCGCTTTCCGGGCACACGGCCGCGTGGCCGTTGCCCGACATCACCAACCACGCCCTGCACGCCGCCCTGCATCGCGCTGACATCGAGGGCGTTCACGAGCATCGCCGCGGACGGTCAGGCGAATACGATGATGAACGTGACCGAAAATTTGGATCCCTCCAAACTGTCGGGCCTTTTCCGGTGGACACCCGCGACAATCGGCAAACCTGGTTCTTCCCGCGCCCGGCGGATGCGCAGCAATCAAAATCCAACACGGTGAATTTGAAACCGGTCGAGGTGGACGAAACGGATCACGGGTGCCCGAACAGCAGCCTGCCGGAACCCTTGAAATATGCGGTCGGAAACATGTGTCCCCCGTCGAAGGAAATCGTGGAGGCCTGGTGGAGCGAAGGCGCGTGGAACGACTATCTTGGAACCGACCAACGCGACGGCATCACGTGCTCGGAAAAGGAAGCATTCAAGACCGACGACGCCTTCGCAGATCGGGAACAACAGACCGGCATCGCCATCGATTCCGACACCGGAACCACCGGCCAGGGCGAGGCCGAGCGCATGATCTATTCCGCGCATTACCTGCGGCTCAGGCCCGACATCCGGTTGGGCCTTTTTGCCGCTGCCCAGGACAAGCGCAAGAGCGACCCCGGGAACACGCGCGACCTTGTTGAGGAAATGCTCAACGGAAAGCCAACCGCCATCGTCGTGGGAGGCCAGCAAAGGGTCTGCACTGCGAAAAGAGATTCGGTGTCGAACCGCCTGCCGTTGCCTCTCGGCAAAATGGATGGTTTCAAAGATCCTACGAATGGCAAATTTGCCGTAAAGTGGATTCTCCTCAGCCCGGCCATTTTTCCAAAAATAGAAATCTCGGAAAAGAACCTTACCCCGCATCCCGGCGGCTGGTTGCCCACATGGATTCAAGAGTCCGATGGCAAGGTCATGTTGAAATGCCCGAAGGAATCCGCGCGAAAGGATGGTGAAGGACGCGTTGAATGGCGCAAGCGGGTTGCCGCGATTGAAAAGAATATTTTCGCCAAACTCGTCGCCGCCATTATCCCCAAACCCATTCCCGTCACCGGTTGGGCGCTTCCGAACGACAAGGACACGGACCGGGAAAAGGGCGGAGCCAAGTCCACCCACCTCGCCGTACCGGCGGGAGCAGTCTATTACTTTGAAGCCGACAACGAAGAAGCCGCCAAGTCACTCGCCGCCGCTCTCAACTGGCACGGCGACACTCATGGCAAGGAAATCAAGAACCGCCGCAGCTCGCTGATGGGAGAAAAAGGCTACGGCCTCGGCGTCTGCGGGACATGGGAATTTTTCAAGAACGTCGACGGACGTTCCAAGAGGTAACTTTGAAGAGCGAACACATCATATTGGAAAAATGAACACATCAAGAATACTCCACATCTTCACCCGGACGCCGCTTCATGTGGGTGCGGGTTCGAGCATCGGTGCCATCGACCAGCCCGTCCAACGCGAACGCCACACCGGCTTCCCCATCATTCCCGCTTCGTCGCTGAAAGGAAGTCTCGCCGATCAGTGGCCGGCCGATCTTCAGGATGGAAAGAAGAATTCTCTGCGTGTGCTGACTCGCAAGGAAGGCGACAAGAATGTCATCGACGAAGTCCGGGAATCCGCGTGGCTGTTTGGTTCCAACAACGACAAGGCCGCCTTCAGCGGTAGTTTGTTGTTTGGCGAGGCGCGACTGTTGGCCTTCCCGATTCGCTCCGCCCGGGGCAGCTTCGCTTGGATCACCTCGCCGCTGCTCATTCAACGCGCGGCGAGGGATGGAGCCGTTTCTGGTGCTCTTCCTGAGTCCATCACCGAACCCCGTGACGAACAGGCGCTCTTCGCGGTGGGCGAGGATTCGAAACTCGCCATCGACGACAAGCTGGTTCTTGAGGAATACACTTTTGGACATGCAGGTGATGCGCCCGCAGACTTGGGAAAGGCTCTCAAGAACTGCCTCCCGGATGATCCACTTTGGCAACATGTGGAAGATCGCCTGGTGGTGGTAAGCAACGGGATGATGAGTTTCTTCGCGAAGAACGCCTGCGAAATCGCCCAGCACGTCAAGATCAATGACGAGACAGGCACCGCCGAACCGGGCGCTTTGTTCAATCAGGAAAACGTGCCCTCGGACACTCTGTTCTATTCCGTTCTTCACGCATTCAAGAGCCGGGTTCCCACCGGTGAATTCAAGGACAAGAAACC
The DNA here is from genome assembly GCA_041689265.1 of Verrucomicrobiota bacterium. GTDB lineage: Bacteria > Verrucomicrobiota > Verrucomicrobiia > Limisphaerales > RI-55 > JBDNGP01. The sequence goes on along the minus strand of JBDNGP010000072.1, from coordinate 2,906 downwards.
GGAAGAAGTCTTTCAAGCGTTTTCCGGAAAAGTGAATTCAGATTCCGTTTTCCAATTCGGCGGCGATGCCTCCACCGGTCTGGGCTATTGCAGTCTGAAACTGAACGAACGGAAAGGATCTTGAACCATGCAAAATCTTGAACAAATCCGCGCCGCGGCCGCGTTTGAACCGGCCAAGGCACTCGACAAATCAGCCGTGAACAAACTCCCGGCGATGATCCTTAACAACGGACTGCTCAGTACCGTCGCGTTCTGCTGCAGTGAAAGCGACGGGAAGAACCGAGGCGGGATGAAGGACGCACTCGAAATCACGGCAAAACATTTGGAAAAACAAAATCTACTCTCATCCGGGAAAGGCAATCTGGACGGATTGATCCAGGACCTGTCCGAGAGGAGTTCCTTCCATCTCCAGAATGCAACCGCCGAAGCGCTTGAGTTTATCGGCTACCTGCGGCGCTTCGCCAAGAAAGAGAAAGAAAACAAATGAGGATCCTCTTATCCAAAGACACACTACAAACACTTGGTGCGGATGTGGGTCGGTGCGAAAGCAGGTCCCTGTTCATGGATCGCTTTGCAGATCCGAGAGCGAAGGACGTGGCCAGACAAAATTGGTTTCGTCGCCTTTGCGCAATGTCTCCTGTAAGACATACACGCCGCTCTATTCTTCAACCTGGGAACTCGATTACTATTTACGCGCAACTTCAATCGCGTTTAATGGTGAACATGGCAGGCGGTGTTATGGAAAACGCCGGGCTATACCTTGATCGTTACGGTCTCCCCTACATTCCCGGCTCAGCGGTCAAAGGTTGCGCTCGTCGTATGGCAATTCAGCAACTCTTGGAGATTGAGGCTGCTGACGAAGCGACCCAATTGCTCGCGAGTATTGCGTTTGTGTTTGGGTGGGGGGAGCAGGATTGGGATGCTGTGAATCGAAATAAGAACGGCGACCTGGTTTCCGATTTCGCCTACGCTATCGGAGAAGAAAACTGGGGTTCTGTCAGTGCAGATGTTCAAACGATTGTCTGTGAAAAACTCGGTGCCCTCAGCTTCCCTCCCAATTTCGCAGGATCTGTTTCCTTCATGCCGTCCGGTACGATCGATGTTGACGGTGCACATTTGGAACTAAAACCACCATCGGTGGGAACTCTCGAACTTGATGTGCTGACGAGTCATCACCAGAAGTATTACGGAGGATCGAAGTCCGTGGCCACGGACGACGAAGATCCGGTGCCCGTCTACTTCCCTGCGGTCGCCGCCGGGCACGTTTTTCAGTTTAACCTCCTCCCGCTTCGCAGATGTGAAAGCATTCTTCTGCGGAAGGCAGAGGGCTGGCTGAGGGAATCCCTTGCCGTATTAGGCATCGGAGCCAAGACTAATGCAGGGTATGGCTGGTTTGACACCTCGGATGAATTGCAAAAAGTAATAACGGTCGCACTTGAAGCCACGGCGAAAGTAGAGCAAGCCGCCATCGAAAGGCGGAGGAAGCAGCAGGCCGATGCCGAAGCGGAGGCAATTCGAATTGCCGAGAAACGTGAAAGAGAATCTGCCCTCGCCTCGCTGTCTCCGGATCAGCAGGAGGACTTCAAACTCGACCAAATGGACATTGGCAAGCTGACCCAGTGGGTTGAAAAGTTTCAATCCCACAGTGAACCTGAAAAAGAAGCGATTTACCGCCTTCTTCAAAACCGGAAGCCTGAGTTCTGGAAGGAACTCCGCTCGAAGGCCGAACAAGGGATAGCCAAAGAAAAGAAGCGATTCGGCCCTCCAGTGCAAGCCATGTTCAAAATGGCAAAGGAAAGAAAGGAAAAGATGCCCAAATGAAAACTGAATCTTTCATCCTCGAATTCATCACACCATGCTTCTGTGCAGGGGCTGATCAATCTAAAGCGGAAATCCGCGCCCCATCCATCCGAGGTCAGCTCCGTTGGTGGTTCCGGGCGTTGGGAGGCTCCAAATCCGAAGAATCGGAAGTCTTTGGCACTACTTCGGGCGAAGGGGGGAACGCAAGCGCCATTCAAGTGAGAGCAGTGACCTTGCAAAAGGGGGAACCATGGACACCTCCAAGGGTCGACCCTAGTTCTTCCGAGGCCTACGTTTATTTTTTTGCAAGTGTTTCGGGGAAAACGAAGGGGCAACGATGGACTGAACATGGAAACATCCCGCCCCAGACAACAGTCCGCGTAACTATTAAAAAGATTCGCAAGATTACGTCGAAAACTGCAGAGGATCGTTTGGACCTTGCGCTAAAACTTTGGCGAACCATTGGTGGCATGGGTCTGCGTATCACCCGCGGTTTGGGAGCGTTCGCCTGCGCACAAGCTCCAATGTCCAAGGACCAGCTCGAGTGGACACGCGATAAACTCAACTCGGCAGGTTTCGGCTTCCACGTTCACCGCACAGACCTCCAAAGTTGGCAGTTGGCCATCAGGGAATCGGGTGCACTGCTGAAGGATCCGCTCCGAGCCAACATGAAGGCTGGTAAAAAAGGAGACCGACCGAGCCCTCTTGGAACCTCCCGACCGCGTCAAACCAGTGCTGTTTATCTCAGACCCGTTAAAATGAGCGATGGACTGTACGGGTTGATAATATTCGAGGCTCCTTCGGAGAAAGTGCTCGGCCCCACATCTCGAAAGGGCGCACCCGCCATCAAACTACTCGCGTAAAATCTGCAGACAACCACGTTAAACAGGCCCATTCATTAGCTATCGGTCCATTTCGGTGGTCGGTCGCGCAACCAATTCATGACACTCATTCATCTCGTCAGTGAGCAGACCATGCAGAATCTGCTGCCATTGCTGGCGCTGCGGCCATCCCATGTGATCCAGATCTGCAGTGCAGGTGAACGGTTTACTGTTGCGGCACGAAGTATTGAGACTGCCTCAAGCGAGGCGGGCGTGGAGGCCAAG
>JBDNGP010000071.1:0-19074 GCA_041689265.1 Verrucomicrobiota bacterium | reverse complement strand
TCAAGAAACTTGCCCAGCGAAACCGGCGCCGGGAAGAAAACCAAAAACCGGCGCACCAAAAACAAACCATACCTAACAATGACCGCCTCCTCCGTAGCGTAATTATTCGCCTCCTGAGGTCATTGATTCAAAAACGCGCCGATTGCCCTAACAGTAGCAACTAACACCGGAGTGTTGCATTTCACTTCTGAGCGCGGGCTCCGTCGCGCAATGGGCTGTGGTAATGACGTGGATCGGGTGAGCGATGTGCGCGGTTCGTCACAGGTTCAATAATTGATCCGCGTCTCGTTGCACCCCGGTGTGACTGAGGGAGATTGCTCCAGTCGTTTACTTCCCCCGAATCGCGTAGAGATTCTGCGCGGTGCGGATGACCAGAGTGGTTCCCGAAATCGCGGGGGTGGCCATGCACATTTCGTCGAGCGCGTTTTTGTGGAGGAGTTTGTATTCGTCGCCCGCCGCAAACACGTAGGTGTCGCCGTCCTCGCTCAGGCAGAAGATCTTTCCATCGTATGCCCACGGCGACGACGTGAAGGCGACTTGACTCTTCGGATCAACCCGTTCTTTTTCGTAAATCTCTTCGCCCGTCACCGCGTTGCGACAACTGAGAAAACCGAAATCCCAAAGCGTGTAAAACCGGCCGTCGTAGAGCACCGGCGACGGATTGTAGGGCGCTGAGTTTTCCTGTCGCCACACGATGAATTCATTTGAAGTGTCGCCGTCCGGCAGGCTGATGTCGCCGTGCGCGCCGGGTTTGATTGCGTAGACCGGTTTGTTGATCCGCAAATTGTCGCCCACGTAACCGGCGCAAACGTAAAGCAGGCCGTTGTCCGCGAATGGCGTCGGGATGACGATGGCCGACATGCCGGGGCTGAATTCCCAGAGCAGGTTTCCGTCGAGATCGTACGAGCGCGTCCTGTTCACTCCGGTGGTGACGAGTTCGGTGCGTTGTTCGTTTTCCCAGATGAACGGCGTGGTGAAGTTGCTCGGTTCATCGCGATCGACACGCCAGATTTCCTTTCCAGTTTTCTTGTCCAGAGCGACGACGAATGACTGCTGTTCGTTGTCGTCTACGAGGTAAATGCGGTCCTTGAACAACACCGGCGAGGACGACGTGCCCCAGCCGTTGCGCATTTCGTGAATGCCGAATTCCTTCGACCAGACGACGGCTCCCTTCATGTCGAGGCAGAACAGGCCGACATTACCGAAGTAGGCGTAGATGTGTTCGCCATCGGTGACGGGTGTTTCCGAGGCATAGGAGTTTTTCAGGTGACGCGGTCCCCACGGAGCGCCGGAATGGGCGGTGGTTTCCCAGTTGATCTTCCCGGTCTTGAGCGAAACGCTGACGACTTTCCAGTGATGAACATCTTTGGACGCACCGCGCTCGCCACCGAAGTATAGACCTTTTTTCGGTGCCTCGATTTCTCCGTCACTGATCGACGTCGTCACGATCACCTGATCGCCCCAGATGATCGGCGATGACCAACCGACTCCGGGGATTTCCGTTTTCCAGGCGACGTTCTTCTCCGCGCTCCACGCGTCGGGCAGACCGGTGTTGGTAGAGATGCCGCGCGCGTCCGCACCGCGAAACTGCGGCCAGTTTTCCTGTGCGTTGATCGGCGACGATGCGAGGCAAAGCACAACGGCGGCTGAACCGAGGCAGATGAGGTTTTTGTTTTTCATATCAAGGTCGGGACGAGGGTTAAGTTTTCACCGTCAGGGAGACACGCAGTCTGCACAGCAAACAGGGAGACAGCTTCGGTCGCAAAAATGCACAAGACGCGCAAAAATTTTAGACCCTTCTGTGCGTTCTGCGCCTTTTCGGGGTCACCCTTTTCCCGTTCAGAGCATCACTGGTTTATCATCCAATGCCGACTGATAACAAGCGTTCAGAAGCTCCTGTGTTTTCAGCGCGTGCTCCGGCCAGTCCGCGTTTAGTTTTCGTGACAGAACCTGCCGCCCGAAATTGCCGAACAGATTGGATTCCTGCGCGTTGGGGAAACTGTTGCTGTATTCGTTCACCCGATGCGGTGTGAAGTTCGGTTTCATGTTGGAATCGCTCCCCATGATTTCAAACTCCGCGTTGTTCACTTCAAAACTCAACTCGCTGCCGAACCAGGGCAGAACGAAATCGTCGATCTGAAGATAGCCTTTGGTGCCGCTGAGGTGCGCCCATTGCTGGTTCTCCGTCTCGAACGAAACGTAGTAACTCGCGGTCGGGCCGTCCTTGAAAAAGAACTCGGCGGAGAACTGTTTTGGCACCGGCTCAGGACTGCCTTCGCGACTGTGGGTGGCAATCAAACGTCCGACCACTTTCTCGGGCATCCGCCAGTTCATCGCCCACAGAAAAAACCGCGTGCAGTACCAGCCGAGATCGCCGAGGCAGCCGTGCGGTTCCATCGAACTGTGAGAACGGATGTTGCCGATGAAGAACTCCTTCGGCGCGTTGAAACTAAAGTGAGCGGTGAGCCGGCGAAGCTCGCCAACGGAATGCGCGTCATCCAGCACGGTCCGCATTTTGGCCATCCGTTTACTGTGCATGAACATGACCCCGTCCATGAACTGCACGCCGTTCTCACGGCAGGCATCGGTCATTTCCTGGAGATCCTCCAGACTGATCGCGCACGGCTTCTCGCAGACGACGTGTTTGCCGGCCATCGCGGCGCGGATCACCCATTCCTTGCGCACGCCGGTGGGCAGCGGAATATAAACGGCATCGACGTCCGATGAGGTCAGCAATTCCTCGTAGCTTTGGAGCGCGGAGGGCCGCTCGATGAAGGGCGCGTAATTCTGGCAGTCGTCAATGAACTGTTCCGCCCGGCTGATCTCCCGGCTGGCGACAGAGGTCACCACCCCGTTTCCTGAATTCAGAATGGCCTGCCAGTTTTTGCGGGCGATTTCGGCGGTGCCGAGTATCCCCCAACGTACAATCGATGTGCGAGTCATGGAGCGGAGACAATGATCGGGACGACCGCCGACGTCCAGCCATCACATTGATAAACGCGGCCGTCGGTCAATTCCGTTTCGGTCCCACTCGCAGCGTTCCCCGTCGTTGACCCTCAATCCGTTTCGCTTTATAACCGGCGCGTTACCGAACACAGATTTTTTAACAACCAATCACGTACAAGATTATGAGCAGAAAAATTCGTTACGGCATGGTGGGCGGCGGCCGGGGCGCCTTCATCGGCGGCGTGCACCGCATCGCGGCGGCCATCGACGGCCAGATTGAACTCGTCTGCGGCGCGTTTTCATCCGACCCGAAGAAGTCGCGCGCGAGCGGCCAGGACTTCTTCCTCCCGGCGAATCGTTGCTACGGCAGCTACCAGGAAATGTTCGAGAAGGAAGCGCAGCTGCCCGAGGGCGAACGCATGGATTTCGTCTCGATCGTGACGCCGAACCACATGCATTTTCCTCCGGCGAAAATGGCGTTGGAAAATGGATTTCATGTGCTGAGCGACAAGCCCGCGACGTTCAATCTCGCTGAATCAAAGGCGTTGGAAAAAATCGTCAAGCAATCCAAAAAACTCTACGGACTGACGCATAATTATACCGGCTACCCGCTGGTGAAACAGGCGCGCGATATGATCAAGGACGGCAAGCTCGGGAAGATCCGCAAGGTCGTGGTCGAATATCCGCAGGGCTGGCTGGCCACGCGACTCGAAGAGTCCGGCCAGAAACAGGCTGCCTGGCGCACCGACCCGAAACGTTCCGGTGCAGCCGGCAGCATCGGCGATATCGGCACGCACGCTGAGAATTTGGCGGAGTACATTTCCGGTCTGCAGATCAAGGAACTCGCGGCCGACATCACGTCGTTTGTTCCCGGTCGCAAACTGGACGATGACGGCAACGTGCTGCTGCGTTTCAAGGGCGGCGCGAAGGGTATTCTGCATTGCTCACAGATTTCCGTAGGTGAAGAAAACGGCCTCAACATTCGGGTCTACGGAGAAATCGGCGGCATCGAATGGCATCAGTGGGAACCGAATACCATGCTCGTAAGATGGCTGGATCAGCCGATGCAGGTCTATCGCACGGGCAACGGTTACCTCGGTGCCAACGCCGCCGCCGCGACCCGCACCCCTCCCTCGCATCCGGAGGGTTACCTCGAGGCTTTCGCGAACATTTACAAGAACTTCGCGGCGCACATCCGTTCGAAGATCGAGAAGACCAAACTCGCGAAGGACTCCCCCGCGCTGGATTACCCGAAGATCAAGGAGGGCGTCCGCGGTATGGCCTTCATCGAAGCCGTGGTAAAATCTTCGAAGGCCAACGCCCGCTGGACGCAGCTGAAGGTGTGAGTGGCACGACCAGGATCAGAGCGTAATTCAATCAATATAAAAGGGACGGCAATTGCCGTCCCTTTTTTGTAAACCATCCCGAACAAACCGGAGCCAACTGACACCTGCTCACGGTTCGGGAGTTTTCCGGTTCCGCCGTGCGGCCATCAGTTTTTCATGGCCTCGGCGATGGCGGAGATGAATTTCAGCGGGAGCACCGTCTCGCTGTGGAGCGCGCCGTTCAGGTCCACTTTGAAGGACACGTCGGTTCCGGCGGCGTTCAGGTTCTTGAGCTTCTCCTTGCCCTCCTCGGGAAACAGCGGGTTGGCCATGAGAAATGCCGGGATCAGTTCGAGAAGATTGATGCGACCGTAGGCCACCGTGTCCTTGCCCAGGGGCAGAACTGGTTTGACGGAACTCCTGCCGCCGCCCGCGAGCAGTGCATCGATGCTGTCGGCGGTGCCGACCAGCATTCGTTCGCCGACCACTGCATAGTCGAACACGAGTTCCCCGTCCTTCCACATCGACGCAATCATCTCCTTCTGGCCCGGCGCCTGATAGATCGGCGCATCGAGGTTGATCACCATCGTCACCTGATCGATGCTGGTGCCGCCGACTTTGCGGGCGCCTTCTTTGAATGAAATTTCGCGGTAAGGTTTATCCTCGCCCGCCTGAGATTGCATCGGACCCGTGAGGTAGGTTTTGAACAGCGCGTAGATCTCATTCACGTTACGACCGGGGAATTCATAAGCGCCCCCGAAGTTGATTCCATTCGAGACATTCACCGTCCCCGCGAACTGAACCGGCAGCATGGCGTCGACTAAAGTCTCGGTGTCCTGAACGGTCTTTGGATCCGTTCCCGTTCCCTGCATTTGCATGCTCAGATTCATGAGCTTTTTCAGCAGTGGCATGACGTCCGGATTGTTTCCGAATCGCATGGCGAACGAAGCCTGCGCGGACCCCGCCGCGTACGGCAGCACACCATCGAGCGAACCCGTGCTGCTCGCCAGCCACTTTGCCAGCTCGGAGCCGGGCGTGGCGGAGACGGTCTCGGTGATCGTCAGGTCGCTCTTGTCCACGTTGAGCCCGAGGGAAATCGTGTCCACGCCGGTGATGCCGGTTTCAACGGTGTCAAAATAAAACCCCAGCAGTTCACCGAGCGCCTGGGGGTTGATGCCCGGCATCTTCGCCGGGTCCTGTTCGGCGACGGCTCCGGTGATGATCATCCGGCCCAGGCCGATCGTCTGGAGCAGCTCCGCTCGGAGCGCGTCACTTGGAGTGATCACGACACGAAACAGATGATCCACAGGTCCCAATTGACCGGCGGTCCATCCGGAGTTCGCCGCCTTGGCCGCATCGGAAGTGCCTGCCTCCTCGATCCAAATGACGGCGTAGTCACCGACCTGACTGATGCTGTGCGAGCTGTTCGGATCATCCTCATCGTTCAGAAGCTCCGAGAGATCCAGCCCTTCGCTGAAGGCTTTGAAATCCGTGACCGGAATCCGGATACTTACGCTCGGATCCGAGCTCGTCGATTCAAGCCAGATTGCGACCTGCCAGGGACGGGTTTGGTCGACGCCTTTCATTTCGGAAAGCCCCAGCTCGCCACGGAGTTCCGCCGCCGCCTCTTCGCCGGCGCCGGGCTTTACGGCGTTGATCAACTTTATCGCGCCCGCTTCAAGAGCCTGGTAACTCTTGACCGTGATTGAAATCGGAGGTGCTGACGCGGCGAATGCGCGGGTGAGGGTGAATGAAACGACGACGAGTGTGCAGATTAATTTTCGCATGACAATTGTTCGTTGGACCGAGTGCGCGTGATTATTCACGGCAGCAATCCAAAGGGAATTACATTTTGGAAACCGTTTTGTTTCAACTGATCTGAATTTTTTTTCAAACCGAGGGCTTGACAGAAATCCTAATTGTCATATTGTACTATGACAATTAGGAAATACTGTGTTCATCAAAGTAGATTTCAAAACCGGCGTCCCTGCTTATCTCCAGATCGTGGATCAGGTGAAGCGCGCCGCAGCGTCAGGCTCGCTCCAGGCCGGCGATTCGCTCCCCCCGATTCGCACACTGGCCGAGCGGTTGAGCGTGAACCGGAACACGGTGGCCAAGGCTTACACGGAACTCGAATCACAGGACGTGATCGAAGCGAAAGTGGGGCGGGGCTGCGTGATTGCGGCGAATCAATCGCCTCTCAAGAAGGTCGTCCGGCAACGGTTTCTTGATGAGGCAATTGATGCCGCGATCATTCAGTCGCATCATCTGCAGTTCAACAAGGAGGAGTTTCTCAAGCGCGTCGAACAGCGAGTGAACCACTTTGAAGAGCAAAAGGATCAGAACAGAAAACAGCAGCTGGAAAAGGAGTTATGAGCAAAGAACCACCCGTCATTGAAGTTAAGGATCTGGTGCGCAGCTATCGGAGCACCGAAGCCGTGCTTGGCTTGAATCTCCGGGTGCAGCCAGGGCGTTGCTACGGCTTTTTCGGGCGCAACGGCGCGGGGAAGACCACGACGATCAAGTGTCTGCTCGATCTGCTGCGGCCGACCTCGGGTACCGTGCGGTTGTTTGGAATGGACCCCGCAAGAGACGAGCTCGCCGTGAAACGCCGCTTCGCCTACGTGCCGGACACGGTCGCGTTCTATCCGTGGATGTCGGTTCAACAATGGTTCAATTACCTCGCGTCGTTCCGGGAAAAATGGAATCAGCAACTCGAACGCGAATTGACCAACCGTTTTCAGATCGACCTGAAACAAAACGCGAACTCGCTTTCCAAAGGTCAGAAAATGCAGGTCGCGCTCATCGGCGCGCTCTGCCCGGAACCCGAGCTTCTGATTCTTGACGAGCCTACTTCCGGCCTCGATCCGCTCGTGCGTCGCGAGTTTATAAAAACGGTCATTGGTGCGTATCAGGAAGGTGACCCGGGCAAACGGACCGTTTTTGTTTCGACTCACTTGATCACGGAATTTGAAGGGCTGATCGACGAGTTCACGGTAATTGAGCAGGGGCGGGACATCGTCACGATGGAGACCGACGACGCGCGCGCGGACTTCCGGAAAATGCGCAGCCGGTTCGCGGGCGAACTGCCCAAGTTGGATCGCGTTCCCGGCTGGATGCCGCGGTTTGAGGGGCGCGAACTGGAGGTCTGCGTGAACGGCGATCGCGAGCAAACGATTGCGAAACTTCGTGCGCTGGGAGGCGAGGTGATCGCGGAGGAAAGCCTCAGTCTCGAAGAAATCTTTCTGGTCATCCTCAACCAAAATACAGCGAAGTCATGAACCCGCGCATCGCCAAGGAACTCCGTCTCATCGCGCTGCCGTTGACGTTGAGTTTTGCCCTCGTGATCGGGGTGTCGGTCATGGCGGGCGGGCTCGGAGTCTTTGCGTGGGTTGCCGCCTGCTCCATCATCGTGGCCTCCGCGTTCGTGGGTGACATGACGCCGCACGGAGTTTCATTTTCGATGACGATGCCCGTGACGCGCCGGACGGTATGGCGGGAAAAAGCGATGGTGGTTGCCGGGGCGTTGCTCCTCCTGAGCCTCGCGTTCGGTTCGGTTTTCTGGTTATGGGTTGCTTACGCGGAAGGGGCCGTTTCACTCATCATTCTGGGAATTGCCGTCCCTCTGTTCCTCTTTGGAACCGGAGTGTCTCTGGCGATTTGGACCCGCAACCCGGTCGCGACCTTCTGGCTGGCGATTCTGGGCATGGGCGTGGTGCTTATTGTGACGACGCTTGCCGTGCCGCTGGTGTTTCCGGGGTTGGACCAGCTATACGTGTTCGAGTTTTTTCTGATCGTCGCTGGAATCATCGGGATAAGGAGGGGGCGGCGCCGGTTTCTCGATTTTGAAGACAACGATACGTTTTCGACGTTCGCGACATTCGATCTGTTCGCCGGGATAGGTCGGATTCTTGGACGCTCAAACCGCCGCGCGACGACCGGTGCCCTGGGCGCCCTGCTTCGCAAAGAATTTGCGATTCAGCAGATCAACATCATTCTCACCGTCGGCGCGCTGGTGGTGGTCGGAGCCAGCGGAATCTGGGTGTCCCAAAATGTTTTCAACTGGGTGACGTGGCTTCCCAAAGTCGTGGCGCTGTTCATTGCGTTTGCCACCGGCGCGGCGGCGTTCGCCGAGGAACGGAACATGGGAATGTTGCCCTGGATATTGACCTTTCCGGTCACGCGACGAACCCAGTTCCGGCTGAAGCTCGTGGTGGCGCTGTCGTGCGCGTTGGTGCTGGCCGGTGGCGGCATGATCGTGATGGACGGCGTGATGAGCCTGAGCGCGAGCCATGTTGGTTTTACTCCGGTGCATCTGATGGCTCCGGCGCATTTCATTTTGTTGTGTCTGGTCGCACCCGTCGCCGCGTGTCTGGCGGGCGCGTTTGCCTCGTCATTCAGCCGGAGTTTTCTGACCGCCCTCAGTCACACGCTGCTGATCGGAATCGCCCTGGCCGGTCTCTACAACGTCTTCGGGGAATTGTCTTACCTGGCGGACCCCTATCATTTTTTTGCCGGTGCGGGGTTGCCGAACGCGCTGATCCTGACGACGTCGCTGCCGGTGCTGCTGATCGTGTTTCTGTGGATGTGCCGGCGGAATTTCGTCCGCGACACGACCGGCTCAAATGTCGTGCTGCGTTCGTATCGCGCGCTGTTTATCGCGGCCGTGTGCCTGTTCGCGGTGAACGCCGCGATCTTCGCCCGGGTCTGGGAATTTGCCGGACCGTTGCCGTCGGACGCCCGGTTTGGAGAACCGCCGGTCGGCAACACGTCGCTGAAGAAACCCGTGCTGAGCGTGAACGGCCGGCTGGCGGTCCTGCAAGACGGAAGCCTGTGGTGGATCAGGCTGTATCATCCCGGCGCCACCGGCGTTTGGAAAACAAGACCGCTGGAGAGGATTGGAACGAACCATGATTGGGTGGACGTGGTGGGACGATACGCCGGGTATTTTGCGCTCAAGAGTGACGGGTCGTTGTGGATGGGAGGAACGCTTCGGACGGAGAATCTCCAACCCGTTCCGACCGACGAAAACGGGCTAATGAAAAGTGGCACCGGCTCGCAAGAACTCGTATTCCCCGAACCTGTCGAAGTCTCTCCGGGCATTCGCTGGAAGCTGCTCGCGAGCGGCGACCGTTCCAATGAGACGACGGCGATTCGGGAAGACGGCACGCTCTGGACGTGGGGACAGCCGGAGTGGCTTCCGAACCCGGGACGGCTTGAGACGAAGAACAACGACACGGCGGAACTTCATCAGATCGGTGGCGACAACGACTGGAAGGATGTCGTCGCGATCAACGGCGTTTACGTCGGATTGAAGACGGACGGCAGCATGTGGATCTGGGGCAACCCAAACCCGCAATTCCTCGGCTTGGGCCTTTCGGTCGAGTTCTGGAAACCGGAACGACTGGAGCTCGATGCGGCGGTCACCGATCTGATTTCGGTCAGCCAAACCGGATTCGTGGCCCGTCAGGAAAACGGCGCGGCGGTGACGTTTGGCGACGGACTGACCTGGAGTCTGCTGGCCAGTTGCAGCCGTCCCGAGGGAGTGGTGATTGACCGGGTTTCAAACGGAAATGTAAGGACGCCCACGTGGACGCCCGAACTGGTGTTGACCGACGATGATGGCATCGTGGCGAAGTCGGGCCGCGACTTGTACGGTCGCGGCATTCCTGGCTGCAACTGGACCACGCTCCGCTGGACCGGCGGGTTTACGCGTGACGGATCTTACTGGAATTTTCAGGACGAATCGGAGGAAGGACCGCTGGATGGGTTTGCCGTCTGGCTGAACCTGAGGCTCGGGATGGAAGACCGGTATTTCATCCCGCCCCGCTGGCGACCCAAACTGGTTGGGAAACTTGAGTAACCGAAAGGACGCCACGGCTCCGGACAAGGTTTGAAGGAGGTGGGATGACCGACTCAATGTGTGCTCCGTAACAGGACTGACTTGCAACCGGTTCCTCTTCCGGCCAAGAAAGCCGGAGACTCGTTACTGACTACCAATCAGCTTCCCGTTCCCCATTCCGGAAGTTCCACGGCATCACGAGCCCTCGCCGGACGGATCCGCGACGATGTCGCACGAATTCACCATTCTCATGGAGTTCCGACATCTTCAATTTCCGGGCTTTGAACAAACGCGGGTTTTTGTCAGTCTGAGGGCACATGCATGCGGCCCACAGCACCTCTCTGGAACTTAAGAACGGCGGCGGACGTCTGCCGGCGGACTGGCACCTGGCCGGATTTGACCTGAATCCCCGCACCCGGCTTGTGTTCGGTAATGGCACGCTGAACAAGCTCGGTTCCATCGCGCGTGAACTCGGCGGCAACCGCGTCCTGCTGGTCACCGACCGGGGCATCGCCGCCGCCGGTCACGCGGGACGGGCGATTTCGTTTCTGGAATCAGCCGGTCTGCGGGTCGCGGTTTACGACTCGGTCCGCGAGAACCCGACCACCGTGGAGGTCGCCGAATGTCTCGCCGTGGCGCGGGCACATCAGACCGACCTGATCGTCGGTCTGGGTGGCGGCAGCTCGATGGATACCGCGAAGGGCACCAACTTTCTCCTGACCAACGGCGGCGAGATGAAGGACTACTGGGGTGTCGGCAAGGCGACGAAACCGATGCTGCCATTGATCGCCATCCCCACCACCGCCGGCACCGGAAGCGAATGCCAGTCCGCCGCGTTGATCGCCGACGATCGGACCCACCAGAAGATGGCGTGCCTCGATCCGAAGGCGGCGGCGCGGGTGGCCATTCTCGATCCGTTGCTCACGGTTTCCCAACCCCCACGAGTCACGGCCTGCACCGGGATCGACGCGATCGCCCACGCAGTCGAGACGGCGGTGACGACCAAGCGCAACGGCTGGTCGCTGATGTTTTCCAACGAGGCGTTCAAGATGCTCGTGACGAGCCTTCCGCGGGTGTTGTCGAACCCGGACGATCTCGAAGCACGTGGGCGAATGCTGCTCGGCGCGGCGCTGGCGGGAACCGCGATTGAGAATTCGATGTTGGGAGCGGCACACTCGGCGGCGAACCCGTTGACCGCGCATTTCAACATCGTCCATGGTCAGGCGGTGGGGATGGTCCTCCCGGCGGTCGTTCGTTTTAACGCGCAGGAAGACTCCGTGAAACGCGCCTACGCCGAGCTGGCCAGCGGACCGGAGATCGCTTATGTGAGTGAAGGGCTGGACGAGGCGGTGGAAGCGCTCATCGCCCATCTCGAAGAGCTGCTGGACGTCGCCGGATTCCCCGCGTCGCTGAAAGAGTGCGGCGTGGAGGAGGCCAGCATTCCGACACTGGCCGCAGAAGCGGAGAAACAGTGGACGGCCAACTTCAATCCGCGGCACGTCGGCGCGGAGGATTTTGAAACGATCTACCGCAGCGCCTTCAAGGGGCGTTGAAGCCTGATCCCGGCTGGGAGTTCTTTCATTTCAGGACAGGGTTCACGGCGCCAGCGGAGTGACCTTCGACCAGGCGACGGGCCAGGTCGCGCCCCCATCGGCGGAGTAGGCCCGCCAGATGCGCGGCTCGGCCGGGTCGGCAAACTGGCCGGGTGGCGGGTTGGCGGTGATACCACGCCCGAAGACATGCACCCTCAGGCCATCGCCGGATACGACCACGGCCGGGGCCGATGAGAACACACCCTGGCCGATGGGATCCCAGTTGCTCCAGGTCGAGCCCGCGTTCAGCGAGATGTTCCGCCAATAACGGTTGTCCGCGCCGCGAGCCACGATGTGGATGATGTCCCCGTTGAGCGAGGTTGCAATCGACGGAGAGGAGGTGAATTCGGCGGAGAGCGACCCCACGACTTTATGCTGACCTGTGAACCATGGAGAACCGCCGTTGCGCGATGTCCAAACCCGAATGTGTCCGTCCAGTTGGTAGGTCAGATAAACGTCGAGACCATCCGCGGACGTGGTGACGGATGGCGCAACCGGATCCACCAAGACCAGCTTCGACCATTCACCCCACGTCACGCCGCCGTCGGTGGAACGGTTGTGTGCGAGCAGGCCATCGGTGTCGATGCCGGCGAGGTGCACGATCATTCCGTCCGATGAACAGGCGGCCGCCGGAGCGGATTTGAACAACTTCGGGGAGCCGGTCTGTTGCCAGGCGACGGGCCAGGTCACACCGCCATTTGACGAATAAGCGCGCCAGTAACGCTTGTCGGTGCCGCGACCAAAGACGTGCAACTTCTGACCGTTGGCCGAGTTGGCAACGGCGGGTGCCGACTTGAACTCACCAGCGGCAAACGGCGCATTGTATTGATCGACGAAACTGGTCGCCTGGTTGCCCGAGAGCGCGCGATCAAAATACGAGGGCGGGTTCTTGTGGTTCGGCGCGGTGAAAAGGTTCACAACGTTGCCGACGGCGTCGATCGCAGCGGCGGGTTTGTTGAGATCGAGGTTGGAGAACTGACTCAACTCCACGAGAGCCGGACTGACCGTCTGCGGGACGAAGACGGGCTGTTGCTTCTGCCAGAGACGCGCCGTGAGACCGAACCAGACATCCTCGGCGTTATGCCATTCTGAATGATCGTCGCCCCAGCCCATGTTGCATTTGAAGTAGCGGCGACGATCCACAAGTTCCTTGTTCGAACCGCAGCCTTCGTAGGTGTCGATGCGTTTGTAACCGTAAGCCAGCGCGTAGTGTGCATTGAACAGTGTGTCGCCGAGGCCGACGATGCCCGGCCGGCCGGACTTGATTCCATTGGCCACCAGCGTGCCGCCGCCTTCCCAGTCGGTCATGCCCAAACCTGGCGTCACCCAGTCCGCACTGGCGGACACACCCACGAGCTTCTCGCCAAACTCATCCATCGGTGTGAACTGCGCATCCGTCACGCGGGAGAGGTATTGAATGAACGCCTCCCACATGTCTCCGGGTGGCGAACCGCCGGTGTCACCAAAGGGATTGCAGATCACGTCAGCAAGATCGTGGAGGTCATTGTAAACCGGCCGGATCAGATCTTGGTTGGCCTGATCACTGATCTGCATCGGCGCATCGGCATTCTTGAGGCTGTTGTAATCGAACTGAAACACCTGCAGCTGCCCGATTCCCCACTTCAAGCGATAGAAGGCGCTGGGCACGCCCTGGTGATCCCACCAGCCGAACAACATTGCCAAGGCGGTCGGACCGCAACCCACCGCCGGGCACCACTCGCTCCGTTTCAGTTGGTAGTACTTCGGCTGGTTGTCGGCCCAGTTCCCGGCGTACCACGCGTCTTCATCCACCACCGGACATGGACCGTTGAGCTGCGGAGCAGCGGCTCCGGGGGCCACGACGAGCACGGTGTAGTGCTCGACTTCACCGGTCTCCTTTTGCGCGCGCAACAACTGGCTGCCCACCGTGAGGCCGGTCAAATGAATCCCCCCAGCCAGTTGAATCGACGCGCTGGCCACCGGTGCTTCGCCGTCGTCCAACAGGCTGGCGCTGGCATACTTTTCACCGCCCAGCACCGCCACGGTCTGACCGGCCTGCAGTCCCAGAGTGGGATTACGCGACAGCGACCGCTGCTTGAAGAGGGACGAGGCCTGCAGCACCCGGCGATTGCGGTTTAACTGGAGCAGCTGGTTCGTCCCGAAGTCCGACTTCATCTCCTGATAGCTGAGGAACTGCACGAAGTTCACGTCCGCGAGTGGCCCGTGTGTTGTCCGGCCGGACTCGGTGTCCATCATGGTGGAAACAGGTGTCGCGTTGGCGGGAATGCCACCCACGATTTTCAATGGCAGCGTGCCGAGTTCGGCGACCTTTGCTCCTGCTTCATTTTCGCCGGCGATGTAAACCGGTGAGAAGCGCATGAACTTCTTCACCACGCCGGTCGCCGCCTCGCGCAAAATGAGATCGGTCTTCGGCGATCCAGCGGTGGCAAACTCGGCGATTGGGAAATCGCCTTGCGTCAGCGAAACGATAATGTAGCCACGCTCAGCAAGGCTGCCGCCGACGCCATTGCCGATCAGGCGCAACTCGATGTAGGCGGGTTGAGACCCGTTCTGAAACATCGGGTCATAAAGGTAGCGCGCCTCGGGAGCGATGATGACGTTCTCCCATTCCTGTTCGTCGGTACCGCGACTGCCCGGCTCGCCAATGAAGTTCGTGATGTGTGACTGCACTTCGTTCATGAGGTCGGCCGACAAATTGGAAACGGGAACGATGGACGACGGATCAGCGGTGGCCCACGGAGACCAGCCATCCGGCCCGGTGATCAACCGGAAGAAACGTTTCGGCGCGATCGGCAACGGATCCGCCACCACGAGGTTGCCGTTCTGGATCGAGATCCCGCCGGCGATGGTCGTCCAGTCGATGAGATCGCCGGAGACTTGCAGCTTGATGTCCGCGATGTTCGTGGCGTCAAAACTGAAGCCGGGCGCGGGATTGAACTCCCACTTCAACCCGCCGTTGATCAGTTTGCTCACAATGCCGCCGGTGGAGTTGGCCGGTAGAAAGCGCAACACCGCGTTGCTGCTGACGACGCTTCCCTCGGGCGAAGTGACCTGGACGCTGTAGGTGCCGGCACTCGCGAAGTTTACCTGATTGATCAAGTGCGTGGAGTTCGTCGCATTGAGAATGGGTGTGCCGTTCTTGCGCCATTGAAAAGTCAATCGATCCAGTTTTCCGAGCCAGTCCGTGGCGACCACTTCCAGTAGGTGCGAGATGCCGGTGGTGGTGGCCAGTTTGCCCTGCGGTTGCACGGTGATGAGCGGACCATGCGGTGCCGTTCCCAGGGTCTTCACCCGGCCGAGTCCGCCATCACTGATGAAGGGACGGTAATCCGAGCAAGTCGCGGAGAACTGGGAAATCTGGGAAAAGTTTCGACCCGAACATGGACCGCCCAGAGCGAGCCAGCCATGTCCCGATCCCTTGCCCGAGAGCGCGATCATGTCGCCGCCGCTCAAGAAGGTGATCCGCTTGACCTGCGTGCCGAAGGGGACGAAGCCCTCGTCCAGCGAATCGTCGGGCCGCAGGCGGACAATCATTCCATAGCCCGGGCCGTTGAAGACGGTGAAGTTGCCGGCGATGTAGAGATCGCCTTCAGGCCCCAGCTGAAGATCATTCACAGTTCCCGTGGTGCTCGCGGTGAACGTGGTATCCGCCGAACCGTCCGGCAGCAGGCGAACCAGATTGGTGCGCGCCCGGCCACCGAAACGATCGAACGTGCCGGCCAGCATCAGCCTCTGGTCGGGCAACACGAGCACCTTGCGGACTTCGATGAAGTGAGGTCCGGCTTCCGCTCCGCCACCCAACGTATCGAACGAGTAGTCCCATGAGCCATTCGCATTCAGTCGCACGAGCTGGTTGGCGTAATCGCCGTTCGGCTGTTGCACGGTGCGGAAAGCGCCGCGACCCGCCACCAGCACCTTGCCGTCAGCCTGCAACTCGACGTCGATCACGTGGCCGCCAAGGATGTTTTTGATCCCCGGATCAAACGTGGGATCCACCGCGCCCGTCGTCAGCAACCGGGCCACGCCCAGCCGGGGCAGTCCGCCGACGTTGGTGAACGTCCCGCCGATCAGGAGGCGGCCATCGGGCTGCCGGGCCACCGTTCGCACGACCGCGTTGGTGGGCAGCAACACCGGGGCAAACGCCGGCAGGAACTCGAAGTTCGCACTGAACTTCGCGACCCCGTGCCGCGCGGTGTCTCCAATTTTGGTGAACTCGCCGACCGCGTAAAAGGAATCATCCGGCGCCACCAACAGGTCGTGCACCGGTGCGTTGGGATGATTGCCCGCGACGTTGTCTGCGAATTCTTCAAACTCGGTCACCCGGGTCAGGTAAGGCTGGCTGAAATTGCCGAGGTTGCCGCCGCCAATGATAATGTGGTCGGTGCTTTGTCGGGCAATGGTGAGGCCTTGAAAGAACTTCGGATAATCTTCGTCCGTGGGCAGGGCACAGCCCGCGACGTAACCTTGCAACGAGTAGAAACAGCGTTCCCGATGGCCAAGCGTGGTCTCCGCATACAACGCCTGCCGGCTCTCAATCGAACCCTTGGCATTCGAAACGACCACGGAATAGTTGTCCAGGGCGGCCGGGCGAAACAGTTCGGGCACAAAGTCCTGACGCACACGAAGCACCGCGTTGGTCTCGTCTGCAATGGGGGCACCATTCTTCTTCCATTGATACGTGAAGGGTCGTGAGCCGACGGCCATCACCTCGAACAATCCGGACGCTGAACCGAGCGATCCGCCCGGTTCAAAGATCCAATAGGAAACCTCCTGATCGATGGGCTGCACGACAATCTGCGGTCCGGTGGACTGGACGGTGAGTTGCGCCACGATGCTCGTCACCGAACCCGAGCTGTTGCCCGCCACGGCGTGATATCCGCCGACGTCCGCGAGACTGGCTGCCGCGAATGACAGCGTCTTGCCCGTGCCCACCAACGTCGCACCGCGATACCAGCTGATCACGGGCGTGGGATCACCAATGACGCCGAATTGAAACGATGCCGGAGCACCTTCATCCACGGTCTGGGAACCCGGCTGTTCGAAGATGCCCGGCAGCGACCCGGAACCGTGCAACCGCGCAATGTACGGACGCTGCTGACCTTCGGCCATCGTGAAAAACCCGCCGACGTACAACCGGCCACCCAGTCCCTCGTCGACCGCGAACACCGTGTTGTTAAATCCATCGCCGATGTTGAAGTCGGTATCGATCGCACCATCCGGCAACAGTTGAACAACGTTGGTGACACTTTGGCCTTGCACGGTGTGGAACGTTCCCCCGGCCAGGATCTTGCCGCTGGCCAGTCGTTTGAACGTGTTGAATGCCCCCGCCGGCGTGGTAAAGCCAATCGTCGATCCTGCTTGAAACGATGGATCGAGCGTCCCGTTCGAATTCAACCGAAGCATCCCGTTGTAAGGCGATACTCCGGGGCCCTGGACGCCGCCCAGCAGCACGCGTCCATCCGGCAGCGCCTCCACCAACGAGCCGGATCCGCCCACAGAAATGCCGGCGTTGTTGAATTTGAAACTGGGATCCACCGCCCCGGTGTTTACATCGAGCCGCGCGACGTGGCTCCATTGGTTGGCCGGGATCGCCTCGCCGAAATAAAGGCTTGGTGCGGCGATCAACACCGAGTTGCCATCGGCGGTGAGCGACACCGATTCCACGATCGAACTCGCCGTGCTGTTGATCTGTGCGCTGAACGCCGTGTCCACCGTGCCGTCGGAATTCAGCAAAGCAACATTGGTGGTGGCGTGACCAAAGTAGCCGTTGAACTGGCCGCAGATGATGATTTTTCCATCCGGACGCACCACCGCCGAGCGCATGTATTTGACGACCCCGGTATAGGGAGGCGACTTGAAGGAGGGATCCAGCAAGCCCTCGCTGGTGAGGCGGGCGAGGTTCGGTTTGAAGGCATTTTGTATGATCTGAAAACTGCCGATTACGATCACCTTACCGTCGGGCTGGAGGACGATTCGATTAACTAGATACGCACTGGCGAGCTTCCAGGTGGGATCGAGCAATCCGTTTTCGTCCAATCGCACAATGGGCGGGAGATACTGGCCCTGACCGAAAGTGAAGCCACCGGCCAGAAGCACCCGGCCATCCGGTTGCACCGCGATGCTCTGGACATACCCGTTGAGAGTGTTGGTGGTGCCAAAACTGAGATCAATCGATCCCGGCGATTGAGCGGAAACGGGTGAAGCCGCCAGCCAGCAGGCACCGGTGAGCGCGAGAACGAACTTGGAAAACAGTTTCATAACAGGGTGCGGTTTCATGGACAACGAATCCATTCACCCCCATGAAGAGGAAACTGACGCGGGACATTTCGGGAGAAATTCCGAAAGACTTATCTGAAACAAAGGTAGCGTCGGCCATTTTGCCAAACCTAGCTGCCTTCCAGCCGTCCGGACTTGGGGTGGATGGCGGGACGGGGTTGCGCGGACGTTTCGTCCGGGGAACGTAGGACGGGCATCCTGCCTGTCACGGGTGCCGCGAGGGTTCAGCCGGTGTTACGTCGTGACCTGTTTCTCAATTTCATCTACGTCCGCCTTTCGTAACCGCAACGAGACAGGCGGGACGCGCTGTCCTACGACGGACCGCGGCTTTGTAAGCCGCAGCGGGTGATGGAGGGAGGGAGCGTTGAAACGATTTCAACCGTCTCGTGAGTGCGGAGCTGCTGCGGGACAGGATGCCCGCGGTCCGAACAAGCGCCACCTCATCATCCAGCTCAACCACAACCTTAAACCCCAACCAAAAAAAACCGCCTCTCGGCTCTTGGCCTCACAAGACCGCTGCTACTTCAAGCGTTGCTCGATCGCTTCCAAGCGACGCAGCAAATCGCCGTTCTGCCGCCTCATCTCCGCAATCACGCCGCTGTTCGCGTTGGTGCCGCTGACGGAATAAACGCCGCCGGTGCTTTGCAGCCCGCCGCCGCCGGCGATCTTGGACCAGGTGATGGCGTATTGCGCGGAGGCGGAATGATGAAGGCGGAATGGTGAAGGATGAAACAGAGCGCAGTCAAAATGACCGAACGCGCCGTGCTCGCCCCAGCGCCGTAGGCGCGACATCTTTGTAGAACCACGGCTGAAAGAGTCTTCAGCCCCATCGGGGCGGCATCTTCCGTTCGTCCGCCCGACGATGCCGCTCCTACGGAGCTTGAATTATTCTGCAGGCCGTTTTCTACAGAGATGCCAGCCCTACGGGCTTGGCCATCGCACTCCAGGACGCTGCGCACCGGCCTGCCATGTTCCATCGGTGTTTCATCTGTGGCTAAGTTCAGTTTCGTTTTCATTTCGGGTCGCTTTCGATTGGGTCGCTTCGTGCCCCGCACCGGTCAATCTCCGCTCGTCCCTCGCTCCGATTCGACCG
>JBDNGP010000070.1:0-24237 GCA_041689265.1 Verrucomicrobiota bacterium | reverse complement strand
ATGATGCCTGACATGCGCGGGAGAGTGCGTGAACAAGGGACCGCCGGAAAGGGAAAACGGAGCCCGAGATTTGTGGGTGCTTTGCCGCGGAAAAGGTGAAGGTCCAAGGTCCAAATCGCAAGTTCCGGAGAACAGCCAAGTCTCGAGCCCGCAACTTCCAGCAACTGAAGCGCCGTCAGTCGCTGCCCGGAGTGCGATTTTGGGTCGCGATCGGGTTTAAAATCATGACTGTCCCGGCGTTAGCGGAACTGCCGTATCCGGGGATCTGTCACAGTCCGTTTCGGCGGCGCTTCAGTTCACCAAGTTGTCGTCCGTTTCTTCCACCACCACCACCAGCACGTCATCGCCATCGCTACGAAAAGGCAACGACTTCAGCCGGGCACCGACACACGGTCCCTGAATACACTGCCCGGTGGATGGTTCGTACATGGCGCCGTGCGATGAGCAGACGAGATGTTTACCGCCGGGAGTGAAAAATTGGCTGTCACCGTAGTCCAGCGGCAACGGAAGATGTCGACAGCGATTTTCGTAAACAAAAAGTTCACCCGCGAAGCAAACCGCGAAACCTTCAAAACTCACACCGTCACGCTTGAATTGAAACTTCCGGCCCGTGCCGTTTTTTAGGTCGTCGATGTTTTGAAGACGGACGGTTTCCATGACCTCAACGACTACAGTCGCGCCACCAGAAGTTCGCGTTGAAAGATCATTTCCTTGGGCAGATGCGAATAGAGTTTCAGAAACAGCTCGTCTTGCGACAGGACTTCGCGCACCCATTCGTCGTGGTTGATGGCCTGCAGTTTCTCCATGTCGGATTCCGACACGCCTTCCAATCCCTCGAGGTCGAAGGATTGCGGACCGGGCACCCAACCGAGCACCGTTTCGTTCGCGTCCGCCCGGCCGCGGCACCGGTCGATAATCCATTTCAGCACGCGCATGTTTTCGCCAAACCCTGGCCAGAGGAACCGGCCGTTCTCGTCCTTCCGGAACCAATTCACGTGAAAGATGCGCGGCGGGAACTTCAGCCGCTTCCGCATGCTGCACCAATGGATGAAATAATCGCCCATGTTGTAACCGCAGAACGGCAGCATGGCCATCGGGTCGCGACGCACCTGCCCGGTTTTTCCGGTGGCGGCGGCCGTCATTTCCGATCCCATGGTCGCGCCGACATAAACACCGTGCAGCCAGTTGAACGCCTGGTAAACGAGCGGCATGGTCGTGGCCCGGCGTCCGCCAAAAATGATCGCGCTGAGGGGAACGCCGTCCGGGTTCTGGCAGTCCGGCGAGAGCATCGGATTGTTCGTCATCGGCGCGCAGAACCGGCTGTTCGGATGTGCACAGTTTTCGCCGGATTCCGCATCCCATTTGTGGCCTTTCCAATCGATGAGATCTGCCGGCGGCGGGTTGTCCTTGCCCTCCCACCAGACGTCGCCGTCCGGCGTGAGTCCGACGTTGGTGAAGATCGTGTCCTTCGCCATCGACTTCATCGCGTTCGGGTTGGTCTTGTCGTTCGTGCCGGGCACCACGCCGAAATAGCCGGCCTCGGGATTGACCGCGTAGAGCCGCCCGTCCGGACCGGGACGCATCCAGGCGATGTCATCGCCGATCGTGTAAACCTTCCATCCCTTGAAACGGGGCGGCGGGATCAGCATGGCAAAATTGGTCTTCCCGCACGCGCTCGGAAACGCCGCCGCCACGTAGGTTTTGTCGCCCTCCGGGGATTCCACGCACAGGATCAACATGTGTTCGGCCATCCAGCCCTCTTTTCGACCGAGATACGAACCGATGCGCAACGCCAGGCACTTCTTCCCGAGCAGCGCGTTGCCACCGTAGTTTGAACCGACGGAGATGATCGTGTTGTCCTGTGGAAAATGCGCAATGAACCGGCGGTCCGGATGGACGTCCAGCATACAATGAACGCCGCGATTGAAGCCATTGCTGTCGCCGAGATGATCGAGTGCCACCTGCCCCATGCGGGTCATTACCCGCATGCTCAAGACCACGTAAACCGAGTCGGTCAGTTCGAATCCCACCTTCGACATTGACGAACCGACGGGGCCCATCAGGTAAGGCACGACGTACATTGTCCGGCCCTTCATCGCGCCGGCCGACATGGCTTCCAATTTCTTGTACATGGCGCGCGGCGCCATCCAGTTGTTCGTGACCCCGGCATCCTCCTCCGTTTCCGTGCAGATGAACGTACACTGCTCGACCCGTGCCACGTCGTTCGTGTTGGACCTATGGTAATAACAGCCCGGCCATTTCTTCTGGTCGAGCGGGGTGAGAATGCCCTGCTCCACCGCCCGCGCGGTCAACGTCTCCTTCTCCGCTTCGGAACCGTCGCACCAATGAATCGCATCCGGCTGAACCAACTCGGCGATTTTCGTGATCCATTTGAGAACTCGTTTGTTGGTGAGGTTGGCGTTGTCGGTGTAGTTCATGGAATGTGATGGGCTTGATTCAAGTCGGCGACAGGATACGGCATGATCCGCAGGCGACCTTCCCAAAACATGTTGTTATATTAGAAAAATTTGCCAAATCAACCAAGTGACAAATCTAAATCGCCCTGCCGCGCTCGATCATTTTCTGGTATCGTCCACAGCAATCGAACGGTCCGGATCAAAACTGGTGTCCGAGCTCCATCCAGAAGAGGGTGCCCTCCGAGCTCGCGCCAAAATCAAAACTGATGATCGTCGCCACATTCCAGGCCAGGCGGAGCCCGATACCGCCATCGAACTTCCAGTCCTTCAAGGTCGTTTCGCTGACTGTGTCGAACACCCGACCTGAATCGAAGAAGGGCACCAGCATCGTCGTAATCGTCTGTTTGAAAATGGTGTAGTCGCCAAACGTCCAGCGAAGTTCTCCGTTGAAATTCATGAACACGTCGCTGGTGTAACGGTTGGAAACGTAACCGCGCATCGTCTCGAAACCGCCAAGCCCCTGACGCGCCTCGTCGTTGGGAAGCGCCAAGCTGTTTTGCGCGAAGAACGGGATGTCGCCAAACTTCACGTTGTAGCCGAGCTGCCCCGCGAGCACGAGCCGGGTTGTTTCCGGGAAGAGCGGATAAAAACCCATAAAATTCACAGTGACCTGACCATAGGTGAAGTTCGACCCGAACGCGCCGACGCCGCCCTGGGCCAGCAGCTGGGCGACGACGCCGCGCGTCGGGTTCGGCTCGTAGTCGCGGGTGTCATAAGTCAGCCCCAGTCGCATCAGATTGTTCCAACCGCCGTTGAATCCCCAGACCAATCCCTGCTGCTGGTCGGTGAACAGCAACGTGGGTTCGTTGGTCCCTCCGTTGTACTCCCGACCCGTGTAATCCCCGATATCCGCATAGTCGATCTGAAAACCGATCAGCGGTCGCAGCGTCCCTCCGAGGAAATCGTACTCGAGATTAAAGGCGGCGACGCCGTCCTGCCGGGAGTACAGGTTGTAATCCGCATAAGTCGCCCCGTTGATCACGCGTTCCTGGGAGTCCTTGTAGTCATCGATCTTGGAGAATGATTCCGGAGAACCGGGGTACATCAACGCATCCATCGTGTGATCATTGTTGCCGAAATAATTCGAGCGTTCGTTTTTGACCCACGCGACATACGTACGAATCCGCCACGGTGAATCATTCACGTTCGGCTGATCATAGAAAAGAATCGCGTGAGCCGAACCGCCGGTGCTGTTCGCCCCGGAAAGCGTGATCTTCCGTCGATAGGGCGCATGGGTGAAGTAGGGAGAATCCTTCGGGCCGTCCTCGTATCTCTGAAGCGCGAGACCGTAGTTGAAACCCTTCTCCGGATCATAACCGATCAGCGGGATCCCCGTAACATAGGTCCCCTCCCGCTTGTCCCGCAACACGAGCACCGGAAGGCTGGGTTTTTTGCGCATGAACTCCGGCATCGCATTGGTCAGAACACCGGTGACTTCATTGGAATTGGTGCTGAGATTCTCTACTCCGGGTTTCTCCGGCGTTGCGTCAACCGTGTCCGCGCACAGACCCCGCCCCGTCGCGCAGCCGGTGATGATCAACAGCAAACAACAACAGCGAAGCCACCCGCCGCCGGGACGCCTCCCCGACCGCGAAGCCGTCCTTACATGGCGCACCCGCGCCGGGTCGGTCTGAATCATGTAAGCCACGGTAGACGATGAAATGTGAACCGGAAGCGGAAAGCAAGGACCGTCGCGCCCCGCAGAATGATCACACGTTCCCACCGACAACAGCAGATACACGAAGGCGCATCGCAGACTCGCGCCGGATTTTTTCGAGACGTTTGGGAAGTCGGTCCACAACTGCTGAGAACGACTTCATTCCGAGCGCGGCGTTCACCAGCAGCCGGACCATGCCCTCGGCATCGCGCCGATCCACGAACTCCTCGGCGATCCGGTTGCCCGCCCCGCAGTTGTGATAATTCCCGAGAGCGACGCAGAGTGCCGCCGTCTGGAAACCCGCTTCTTGAAACGCCGTGCCTTCGCAACTGCCGCCCGCCATCAGCGCGCGTTGAAACAGAAACGAAGCGCCCGCCTTGTCGAGCGCGGCGGCGTTCTCACTAAAGAACCGTGTGGCGCAGGAATCAAAAACGGAACTTCGGTCCCCTACTCGAATGATGACGCCCCGCCCCATTTTCACACCGGGAATTTCCTTGCTCGTTTCAAGTGAGACCACCAGCGAATCGTCCGGCAGTTTCCCCGACTTCGCGAGGGACAGCGCCCCGCCGAACCCGATCTCCTCCGCACGCGTGATCGCTCCGATCACCCATGAGTTCCGCCGCGAACGCCGGAGTTCGATCAATGTCGTGAGAATGGAGGCAACCCCGATAAGGTCATCGCAGACGCGACCGATAATCCGGTTTTTCTGAAGCCCAAAATCTTCCAGCTCCCAAACCCCGAATTGCGGTTCGTTCGCCAAAGGCTGATCAGCGACGATCTCAAACTCTTTCTCTCCCCCGAGCGCGATTCCCAGTCGCGCCGATTCGCCACCCGGCATCAACCGAATCTTCGTTCCTTTTCGGAAAAATTGTTTGGGCACACCGCCCAGAAATCGAGCGTGAAACCGGCGGGAGTCCCGTCGGTTCAGAATATCGAATCCGGGATGATCAAGATGCGCGGCCAGAACCATCGGCCGCTCGAGTCCTCCGCGCCGATGCTCGACGAGCAGATTGCCGAACTGGTCCAGCCCGCAGGCCAGTTGGTGTTCGCCACAGATGGACTGAACTTCCGCCCGGATCGCATGTTCGTGAAACGGCGCCGCGGGACAACGCATCAATCGACGGGCGATGGACAGAAACAGTTTTGAAATCATCCGCGCAGGAACATCTCCGCAGCCGAATCAGCGAACCTCAAACCCTGGCGCGTCAGGCGAAAGCCGGTGGCGAATTCCTCGCCCCAGCCGCGCGTCACCAGTTCCTCGATTTCGTTCCCCCAGACATTCTTCAGATCGAATCCGGTCGAGCCTTCAAATTCATCGAACAGCCAGCCACGATTCATCCGCAGCCCAAACGCGGCGGTCTCTGCCGCCCGGGGCAGCGGTTCCAGATTCTCCTTAGATTCGACGGCGCGATTCCCCTTTTCCAACTGCTCGCAATAGAGCTCGGTGTTCGACCAGTTCCGCGTGCGTCTGCCGTCGACATACTCAGTCGCACTCGGGCCGAGTCCGAAATAATCCCCCGCCCGCCAGTAGTTGATGTTGTGCTTGCAGGCGAAGTCAGGATCGGTACCCGCCGCGGCTGATCCGGGTTTTGCAAAATTGGCGATCTCGTACTGCCGGAAACCGCTTTCCGACGCGTGATCAATCAGCCGATCATACAGGTCGCAGGCCAGATCTTCGTCCACGTCAAACTCGCCCGCCTGCAACTGTTGATACAGCGGCGTGTCCTCCTCGTAGATCACTTCGTAACAGGACAGATGTTCGGTTTTCAGCTGCGTAATCTCGTCCAGGGTCTGCTGCCAAATCTCCATCGTCTGTCCCGGGATCGCGAACATCAGATCCAGATTGATATTGTCGAACCCCGCATTACGCAGAATGTCATACGATTTGAAAACCATCTCACGGGAGTGAATCCGTCCCAATCGTTCCAGCAGGTTCTCGTTCAAGGTCTGCACACCCATGGAAATTCGGTTCACTCCGAAGTCTCGCAGCAGCTTCGCCTTGTCCTGGGAAACCGTCGCCGGGTTGCATTCGATCGTCCATTCCTCGGCGCCGCCCAGCCCGTGATCGTGCATCGTCCGAAAGACCGATTCCAGTTGGGTGAGATTCAGAATCGAGGGGGTGCCTCCGCCGAAGAAAATGGTCCGGGGTTTCAATCGCGGCGCAACAATCACCAGTTCCCTCTTCAGCGCTTCGACGTAGCGGTTGATCATCCCACCGTTACCGGCTTCGGAAAAAAACGCGCAATACTCGCACTTATGGGCGCAGAACGGCACATGCACGTATAGCGAAGTGATCGGGGCGGATTCAGTTTGTTTTGTCATGTGCGGGCCAAAGACGACCTCCTCAAATACAAACGCCTTCCGCCGTGGAACGGAAGGCTCAATTTAGAATGTGTTTCTGTGCTAAATGTCGCCGCGATGGACATTGAGCGCTTTGGGGCCTTTATCGCTGTCGATTAATTCAAAATCAACAACCTCACCCTCTTGGAGGGTTTTAAATCCATCTCCAGAAATGCAGGTGTGATGAACAAAGACATCCTGTCCGGCATCCTGCGCGATGAACCCGAACCCCTTTTTATTGTCGAACCATTTTACTTTACCGCTGGCCATAACTCATTCCTCTCACGTCCCGCGATCATCCAGCAGAAAACCACCTGCTGCCAGGAACCATCCTAAGCTCAAGAATTACTACGCCGATGGACTTTTGCGTACGTCTGATTGCATGGATTATCTGAAGGCTAATTGATGCAATCAGGCGGTCAAGTCATTGTTCGGCACTATTTGCCTAAAATTCCCATTCGTCTGCACTTCAATCACTTAAACCTACGCATCGTCGCGAATTTTCAGAAAAATGTCTTCCGATGGGCGGGGAGGAACAAAATTTCCATTCAGGCGAACGTATCAGTCTACCTGCAATGCCTGATCCATGAAACTGTCGAGGTGATGCAACAGAACTTCCTCGTTCACCACCACCGTCGCCCCCGCCATTCGCGCGTACTCCTGCAGTTGCTTTTCCTTGCCAGCGGCGAAGGCGATAATTGGGATATGCTCAGTTTCCTTATGGTTCCTGACGGATCTGATGATCGTCGGCACCCGGCCCTGCCGCTCGAGCAGGTCGGTGAAGACCAGCATCGGCTTTTCCCTCTTCGCCAATTCCGGCACCTGATTGACGTCGTTGCACGTCTGCACACGGTAGCCTAGATCCTGAAGGCGGTTCAGAAGCTGGGAGCCTGGCAACAATTTTTCGTAGAACAACAAGGCCAACGGCTGCGTCATGTGGCACATGATTTATTGATGCCGTCACCAATGGCAACCGCAAACAATCAGACCACGCACTTCCCATGAGCCACACGCACAATTCCCTCAAGAACAATTACTTTCCTTCCGATTTCTGAAATGAAGTGGCTTTGCACTCGTTCCGGAAAACGGGTAGCCTCCGCTCCGCGCGCTATGATCAATTCAACACTCGAACCGAACGAAAGCGACCCGAAGCCTGAGCCACTGGGCATCCATCAGAAGGCGCTACTGATCAATCTGGACTCATCCGTGTACGGCACCTTCGCCGAGATCGGCGCCGGGCAGGAGGTGGCCCGTTGGTTCTTCCGGGTCGGCGGCGCGGCGGGTACCGTGGCCAAGGCGATCTCGGCGTACGACATGACGTTCAGCGACGCGATCTACGGCACGTGCGATCGCTACGTGAGCCGACAACGACTGGAGACGATGCTCAGTCACGAGTTCGGGTTGCTGGTCGAACGGCTTCATGAAAAACGCGGTGCGACCACCCGCTTCTTCGCTTTCGCAAACACGTGTGCCACGCGCAGCTTCTCGCGGAAAGTGGACGGTGACGCCTGGCTGGGAATCCGTTTCCAGGCCGAGCCGAAGACGGACCCGTCGGACATCATCGTTCATTGCCGGTTGCGGGACAGCGAAGCGGTACTTCAGCAGGAGACGCTGGGCATGCTCGGCGTGAACCTCGTTCACGGCGCGTATCATCATCACGGAAATGTTTTGGAACTCATCAAGGCGATGATGGGCAACCTGAGTTCAACGCGCGTGGAAGTCGACATGCTGGAATTCCGCGGCCCGCTTTTTTCCGGGGTGGACAACCGTCTCGTCGCCCTGATGCTGGTGGAAAACGGCCTGGCCGACGCCACCATGTTCCTCGCCAACGGAGATGTCGTTCAGCCGTCTGAAATTCTTTACAAGAAATCGATCCTCATAGAACGCGGCAGCTTCAACCCGGTCACCAAAGTCAGCGTGGACATGCTGCGCTGCGCGAAAGCCCAGTTCGTGCAGGAACCCAAATCACAGGGCGAGAACATCGTCACGCTGCTGGAGATGACGCTTAAAAACCTCAGCGACGGCACCAAGATCGACCATCAGGATTTTCTGGATCGCGTGGATATTCTGCGGACGCTGGGCCACCCGGTTTTGATCTCCAACTTTGCCGAACATCACCGGCTCGCCGCCTATCTGTTCCGTTACACGCGGATGATGATCGGGCTCGTGATGGGGGTCCCCACATTGCGCGCAATTTTTGACGAGAAGTATTACACCGACCTGGACGGCGGCATTCTCGAATCGTTTGGACGGCTGTTCAAGAACGACCTGAAGATGTACATCTACCCGCTGCGCGACTCGGATTCCAACGCACTCATATCGGGGACGAACCTGCGCGTGGAACCGCACCTCCGCCACCTGCACGCATTCCTTGTCGAAAACCGCCTAATCGAAAGCCTGCGGGATTACGACGACAGCTTGTTAAAAGTTTTCTCCCGCAAGACCCACACAAAACTGATGACGGACGATCCTTCCTGGGAAGACGAAGTCCCGCCGCAGGTCGCCAAGATCATCAAGGAACGCAACCTCCTGGGCTACCAGTCGAAGACCGAATCGAAGGAAGTGCGGCACGCCGACGCCGTGTGAGGCGTCCCGCCGAACACCCGGGAGGGCTCCGACCGCAAACGACATCTTGGTGAATTTGGGAGCGTCAGTCGGACCCGGGCGTCGGGACGGCGTCGGAAGCACGCGCGCGCTCCCCAAGAATCTGTTTCACCTTCGCCGGAACCGATCCACGCCCGGCCTGCCGAGCCTCCGCAAGATGCACTAGGAAAAACAGCTGAAAACGCTCTCTCCTTGCCCCGTGAAAAACATAGTTCACCTGTGCGTTTGAACGCACAGTGACGGGAGGACAGCAGCGTGGTAGTTGGAAAGAGTCGGGAGAGAATTATGAAGATCAGGAACATGGTTGGAGAAGTTCGCAACCAGCCCAGAACCGGATTCACCCTTATTGAGCTGCTGGTCGTGATCGGGATCATCGCGGTGCTGGCCGCGCTGCTCCTGCCCGCGCTCAGCCGCGCCAAGGAATCCGCCCGGACGATTGAATGCATGAACAACATGCGCCAGCTCCAGCTCGCCTGGCAGCTTTATGCGGATGAGCATCTGGGGCGATTGGTGCCCAACGGCATCGGGCCAACTTCCGGGAAAGTGACAGGCAACACGTCGTGGGCGGGTGGTTCGCTGAATTTTCAACCCAACAATCCGGACAACTTCAACACGCGCTTTCTGGTGGACCCGACGTATCTCCACGGCGGAATGCTCGGACCCTACGCCCACAACCCCGCCATTTTCCGCTGCCCTTCGGACCTGACCCGTATACGGGTGCTAAACACCCTTCGCTATCGGGTCAGGAGCTATTCCTTGAACACTTTTATGAACGCGCCGGGGGAACGGATATTGGAGCGGCGAGTTTTCACGGAACTCGATCAGATTAGGAATCCGGTCAGAATCTATTCCTTTATCGACGACCGCGAAGACTCAATCGGGGATAGTGGATTCTACGCCGCGCCCAATCCGAAATTCGAAGGGTGGGATCTACCCGGCGCGCGTCACCTTAAGTTCGGCAATTTGATGTTCGCTGACGGCCACTGGGAGAAGAAGAAATGGAAATACGGAGAGGCGCAGGACGGCCAGACCAACGATGCATTGGTCGAGGATCTCTGGTGGCTATGGGAACGCTCGAACAATCCGGACTGAACAAGCTGTAACGCGTCGTTCCAGAAGCCGCCTGAGGTTCGTTTTTCTTTTCACCTCAACCCCATCCGCCATGCCGAATCGCAGAACCTTTCTTCAACGCACGGCACGCACCGTCGCGTGGGTCGCCGTGGCACCGCAGATCGTCCGCTCCGGAGTGCTCCCGCTGCACGGCCAGCCCGGAATCAATGAAAGCATCGTCACCGGCCACATCGGCCTCGGCCCGCGCGGGCGGGAGCTGCTGCCGCGCTTCAAACACGTCGCCGCCGTCTGTGATGTGGATCAACGGCGACTGGCCGACGTGCGCCCACACCTTCCGGAGACCACTCAGGCGTTTCAGGATTTTCGCCGCGTGCTGGAGCGTCCGGACATTGACGCGGTGGTCATCGCAACGCCCGACCACTGGCACGCGCTCATGACCGTCCTCGCCTGCCGGGCCGGCAAACACGTCTATCTCGAAACACCGCTGTGCCGTTCGATCCACGAGGGGGCGCGGATGGAACGGGTGGTCACGGAGACGGGCCGGTGCGTCCAGATCGGCGGCCAGGGCCGGTCCAACCCGCTGGGGTTTGCCGCCTGCCAGCTCATCCGGTCCGGAGGGCTGGGCGAGATCCGACGTATCGAGTGCTGGCATCCGCCCGATCCGGCGTTCGGGGCATCCCCCGCGTCGTCACCGCCTCCCGGACTGGACTGGGACCTGTGGCTCGGACCGCTGGCCGACCGGCCGTTCGATGAAGCGCTCTTTGACGGTCGCTGGCGGTTCGCTCCGGGCATCGGCGGCGGCGCATTGGTTGACCGTGGTTTCCACATGTTCGGCCTGCTGACGTGGTTTCTCGATCTTGATCTGCGGCGGCTCCGCAAGGTGTCGGTCACGCCACCAAAACCGGAGACGGCGGACAACGCATTCGAGGCGCGGTTTGAACTGACCGGTCCGGATCTGGAAATCATCTGGTCGCAGCCCGGCACGAAAGCGGGAAACACGGAGTTCGGTGCGACGTATTCCGGGACCAGAGATTCGGCCGTGGTGGAAGGCGGAGAACGCGGCGTGGGCGGCAGTCCCAACCTTCTCCCCTACATGGCGGAAGAAACCGTCCCTTCGGTCACGCGCAGCAAGGACCAGATCGACAACTGGCGGGACGCGATCCGGTCCGGGTCGCCGCCGATCTTTCCAGTCGCGGACGGCTGCCGCGCGAACACGTTGGTCCGGCTGGCCGGACTGGCGCGGCGGGCGGGCGGAGAAATCCTGCTTCCGGCGGGAGCACTCACTTCGGAGATTCCCGGGGCAATCCTGACCGATGACCGGCTTGACTGCCGGAGCGCGTGGACGCTGCCGGTCTGAGCATGACTGCCTTTTTTGATGGCCGGAGCAGTGGCTTTTCCGGCCCGGTCGCGGGTTGGGGGGAACCAACGCCCGGCCCGGCCCGCCAACGCCGGATGATCAGGAAGCTTGCGTGCCCCGGTAAATTCGCGGGACCCGGTAGGTGATCATCGTCAGAACCTCCCACGGCACGGATTTGCTCCATTGGGCAATCTCGGTTGCCGTCAGGAGTTGCTTCCCCTGCCGGCCGATCAGCACCACTTCTTCGCCCGCCTGCACGTCGCGAATCTTCGTCACGTCCACGAGCATCTGGTCCATCGTGATTCTTCCGAGCACGGAACAACGCTCGCCGCGGATCAGCACGTTTGCCCGGTCGCTCCCCGAGCGCAGATAGCCGTCGCCATAGCCCGCGCTGATCGTGGCCACGCGGGTCGTCCGGCTCGTCGTGAACACGCCGCCATAGCTCAACCGGTTTCCCTTCGGCACATCTTTGACGTAGGTGACGCGACACTTGAGTGACAGCACGGGACTGATCTGCGCGCCGGTCTCCAATTCAATTTTTCGACGACCAAAAGGGAGCACGCCGTACACTAGGAGTCCGGGTCGGACCGTGTTGTAGGGACCGGGTTCCTCCAGCAGAATCGCCGCGCTGTTGTTGGCGTGCAGGTATTCAAACGACCGGTGTTTCTCGTCGAGCAGAAGAATCAGTTTTTCAAAAAGTGTTCGCTGCCTTTGCGTGTAATGAAACTCATCCTCGACTGACGCGAAGTGGGTGTAAAGCCCGGCCAGGCGAACGTGTTCCATGTGATCGATCTGATCGATGAGCGCCAGTGCGTCCGTCGGAGCACACCCCAGCCGGCCCATGCCCGTGTCCACTTTCAAGTGAAGCACCGCGACCTTCCCCATTTCCTTCGCCGTCGCTGCAAACGCGTTCGCCTCGCCCAAGGACGAGACCGTCACCATCACATCATCACGCACGGCCTCTTCGATTTCTTCCGGCAGACACGCGCCCAGCATCAGCACCGGCCAGCCGGATCCGACACTGCGGATCGCCCGCGCCTCGACCATGCTGGACACCCCGAACACATCGGTCCCGCACTGCATCAGCAACCCCGCGATCTGCTTCAGTCCGTGCCCGTAGGCGTCCGCCTTCACGACGGTCATGACCTTGGTTTCCGTCCCAACCTGACGCCGGATCCACGCGAGATTTCCCCGCAACGCATCCAGATCAATTTCTGCCCAACAACGATGAACCGGCTTCACGCGGATGATGTTCCAATGGCTTGGGTCTTGATCGCAATTGAAAAACGGGAAAACAATTTTATGGGGGAAACCCAAACGACAATTTAACCGCCTGATATTCGGGATGAACCTCGCCGTTCGCGGTGCGGATGGTCAACGGCGGTTCGTTCCACGTTCTGTTGCGCACCCGTTCCGGCAAGTGCTCGCTCAAGGTCATCGCAAACAGCCCGAGCAACGGCCCGTCTCCCTCACGCAGGACTACCGGCCGCTGACGAACAATGGTCAGCCCGGCCTGCCGTGCGGCGTCTTTCACACGTTGCTCCTGCTCGTTCGGTCGGACAGGAAACACACAGGCAAACACGCCGCCCCAATCCAGATGTCTGGCGGCGACCCCGCAATAATCCGCCACGTCACCGCGCACTTCAAAACGACACGCGACTTTCTGTGGATGTTCGCTTTGGACGCCCGCTTCCAACGGCCAGTACGGCGGACTGCCCAGCACGAGATCAAACCGCTCGTCCGACCGGATCAAATCAGGATCACGAAAATCTCCTTCGCGAATGTCTAAGCGGTCGGTCAGCGAATTGTGGACCGCTGACTTGCGGGCCAGCCGGACGCTGTCCGGTTGCGCCTCCACCGTCACCACCCGTGCGCCCGGACAACGCCACGCGGCAATCGATGAGACCGTTCCGATACCGCTGCCCAAATCTAGGATTGATCGCACGGAGGGACACCACGATGTGCCGTACCACGCCGTCAAAACATCGTCCGTGGAAAAACGATGTCCCCGCTTCAACTGATACAACCGGTAAAACCCGCTGATCGCGTCCAGAGATTCCTCCGGTTCGACCGGAGGAATCTCGTGCGCCGCGTCCGGCGCCGGGCCGGGTTTCGCGTAGCCTTTGAAGTAACGTTCGTTTTGAGCTGGGTTCGCCACGGGCGGCACCGTATTCATCCACCGCGAATCCAACCAATCAAAAAGCGCTCAATCTCAGAGTGCTCTGAATCCTGTCCCGCTGCGAGGGATCCACACCGGCTTCGTCCGCGAATTCTTTCCAGCGTGAAACGGTTTCCCGAACCTCTCCAATGATGGACTCGGGGCGCCCCCGTTTCGTCGACGCCGCATTTGCGCAGGCTTTGAAATCGGCCAGGGTGAAGCCATCCCGTTTACCGTTCAACGTCATCTGGTGATTTGACGTCCATCTGCCGCTGGGCTGAAACGCATAGATCACGTCAAATGCAGGAGCCAACGACCACGCACCCGCCTTGTTCATCAGAAACGCGATGTTCTTCACGTGATCATCCTGGTTGCGCGCAATGATGTTGAACGTCATCCGCCGAAACTGTTCCTCAACCGCCTCCATCGGCAGGCCCAGCTGGCGAATGACCAAAATTGCCTGCTCATAGCTGTAGGCACCCGCCATATTGAAATCGTAGTGGGCAAGCGCGCAGAGCGATTGCAGGTGAAGCTTCTCGCCCTTAGGTCCGCGATCAAACCGTCGCGTCATAAAATGTCGACGACCGTTCTCCTCGAACAACCGGCAATCGTTCATCGTGATGCCGCACGCGGTCGCCATCTTGTAATACGCATACTCGATCACGCCGTAGCCTTTCGGATCCGCAAGTTCCTTGTCCTTGTTGGCGGCGACTCCGTCAAATTTCAGCAACCAATATTCAAAACCTTCGCCCGCTTTGACCTGTCCGGAGCGCACTTCGTTGGTCTCCGGATTCCACGCAATGACCGCTTTCGCCCGTGCGCCGCCGGCAGAAGTCCCGACCCGTAAAATGTCGCGCAACGCGTCAGCTTTTGATTCGTCGTTGAACGAGACGTTAAGCTCATCTCGATGGGCCAACACTTCAGACGCGAGCTCCACCAGTTTATCGACGTGAACGCGGGTGGACTGTTTTGCTTTTGGCCCGGTGGCGGGCACGAATTCCAACGCGCCCATCCCGCGCGCGCCGGTATAGCAAAGTCGCTCGACGGCGTTGAATGAACCGGGTGAACGCACTTGTGTCGCCAACCACGCATTGATCAGCGCGTTGCCAAACTTGTCGGGCAACGAATCCGCGAGCATGCCCGGCAGTCCGTGAAACGTCTCGCGCGATAACGCCCGGAATCGATGGACCGTTTTGGATAACGGCATCATCAATGGCGCGACTTGGATCCCGCTCTTCGCGAATGCCGGATCGTATTCGAACGCCGCGACGTCCGCACCGTCTTCAAGCGCGACGGCACCGATGGTCCGGCCCCACAATTTGACTTCCGCAACCGTGCTCATGAGCCGTCACCCCACGTCCATTCGGCATCCGGTTTCTGAGCGGCTCGCTTTTTGGTCGATGCGCGTTGGCGTTCCTTCCCTTTCAATTTCAAGAGATCCATCGGTCGCGGTTTGTCATCTGGAAACAAAGCGAGCAAACCTTCCTGGAGCCCGAGCACGCCAAGGATCCGAAGCAGACTCGCCGACTGAATCGACCCACCGGATTCGAGTCGCTCGACCGTTCGTTTTCCGACACCCACCTGATCGGCCAGCTGCGCCTGAGTCAGACCCGCATGGACGCGGAAGCGAGCGATTCGTGATCCAAACTCCGGCAACGAGATGTCGGCACCAGCTGGAACCTTAATTTCTTTAGTCGTCATTATTGGCGAATTAGAGCATTTAAATTGCTACATATCGCCTTTTATGGCGAGTTAAATATTACTACAATTTATTTTTATATCGTCATAAATGACGAATTAAATGATTTAATAATGCTATTTCGCCATATTTGACGGCTTAAAATAATATCCAAGATTCACAGATTTCTTGACCCAAACACTTGAGAGGGCACCGGTCCGATCAAACTTCTCAACGGCAACCGCTTTCAGTAACGTCCGCGCCTCGTGCCAAACAACCTGATCGATTTCATTCCCAAAGAAGGTTCGCCTGACAGTGACGCGCTGTTGGGACGTTTTCTCGAATACATTGAGGGCAAAAAGTTGGAACTGTATCCAGCACAGGAAGCCGCGATTCTGGAGCTGTTTGACGAGAAGAACGTGATTCTCAATACGCCGACCGGTTCGGGTAAATCTCTCGTTGCGGCTGCGCTTCACTTTAAGTCGTTGGCCCAGGGAAACCGCTCGGTCTACACCTGTCCGATCAAGGCGTTGGTGAACGAGAAGTGGCTCTCGCTTTGCAAAGAGTTTGGCCCGGAGAACGTCGGGCTCAGCACCGGTGATGCGACAGTCAATCGCGGTGCACCAATACTTTGTTGCACGGCAGAGATTCTTGCGAACATCGCGTTACACGAAGGTGAACTCGCGAATATTCAAGACGTCGTGATGGATGAATTTCATTACTACTCGGATCGCGATCGCGGCGTCGCCTGGCAGATTCCGTTGCTCACGATGCCACAGACTCGTTTCCTGCTGATGTCCGCAACGCTGGGCAACACGGAGTTTTTTGAAAAGGAATTGACCAAACTCAACGGGCGTCCCTCGGTCACCGTTCATTCGAAAGATCGGCCTGTCCCGCTGGAGTTCGCCTATTCTGAAGATCCCCTGCCCCAGACACTCGAGAATCTGGTGCAGGAAGAAAAGACGCCGGCCTACGTCGTTCACTTCACGCAGCTCGACGCCGCGCAAAGCGCCCAAGATTTCACCAGCATCAACGTCTGCACCAAGGAAGAAAAAGCGGCAATCGCGAAAACGATCCAAGACTTCAAGTTCACCAGTCCGTACGGTCCCGATCTCAAGAAATGGCTGCGTCACGGCATCGGATTGCACCACGCGGGTTTGCTGCCAAAATATCGAATTCTCGTCGAGCAACTCGCGCAACAGGGTTTGCTCAAAGTGATCTGCGGCACTGACACGTTGGGCGTGGGCATCAACGTTCCCATTCGCACCGTGCTCTTCACGCGGCTGTGCAAATACGATGGCGAGAAGACCGGCATTCTGAGCGCGCGAGATTTTCATCAGGTCAGCGGACGCGCCGGGCGCAAGGGATTCGACGATGTCGGCTGGGTCATTGCGCAAGCTCCGGAACATGTGATTGACAACAAGAAGCTCGCAGCCAAAGCCGAACGCACCGGAAAGAAAATCACCAAGCGCAAACCGCCCGAACACAACTTCGTCAACTGGGATGACAAAACTTACTCGCGGTTGATGGACGCACTTCCGGAACAGCTCACCTCGCGATTTCAAGTGACCCACGGAATGTTGCTGAACGTGTTGAGCCGTGAATCTGACGGCTGCCAGGCGATGCGCGATTTGATCCGGGCCTCCCACGATTCGGCGACCGAAAAACGGACACACTTCCGCCGCGCGTGGCAGCTGTTTAAAGCGTTGTTGAATCAAGGCATCATCGAATTCAAAGAGGCAGACGACGGCGGCTCAAAGGTCCGGGTAAACCTCGATCTGCAGGAGGATTTCTCGATGAACCAGACGTTGTCGCTCTACCTCATCGAGACGTTGCCGCAATTGAACCCTGAGTTACCCGAGTATCCGCTCGATCTGCTGACACTGGTTGAATCCATCGTGGAGAACCCGGACATGCTTCTTCGCAAACAGCTTGATCGCGTGAAGGATCAAAAGATGGCCGAGATGAAGGCGGACGGGATCGAGTACGACGAGCGCATGGAGGAACTGGAGAAACTCGAATACCCGAAACCAAACCGCGAGTTCATCTATTCATCATTCAACGCGTTCGCGGCGAAACATCCGTGGGTGGGCCAGAACAATGTCCAGCCGAAGTCGATCGTCCGCGAAATGTTCGAGCAGTTCCGTTCGTTTGCAGATTACATCAAAGACTACCATCTCCAGCGATCCGAAGGTCTGCTCCTCCGTCACTTGAACAACGTCTACAAAGTGCTGGCGCAGACCGTCCCGGATGCGGTGAAGACCGACGAAGTTCGTGAGATGGAAACCTACCTGATCACCATGATCCGGCAGGTCGATTCCAGCCTGCTCAATGAGTGGGAGAAGATGAAGAACCCCGAGTATCAGACTGTTGAGAAAGCCGAGATGCGACCGCCCGGTGCCGAGGAGGCGTTGCGCGATATCACCCGAGACAAGAAGGCGTTCACCGCTTTGATCCGAACACGTATCTTCACCCTCCTCCGCGCGTTGGCAAACGGGGATTTCGAAGAAGCGCTCGCGACACTGACGACCACGGATCGGCCCGAGAGTGAACCGTGGACCGTCGAACAACTTTCCGAATCGCTGAACGCGTACTACGTCGATCATCAAAGAATTTTCCTCGATCCAAATTCCAGAAACATCCGGCACACCCACGTGAAGCCCAGCGAGGACAACACCCACTGGATCGTTCAACAGGTCCTGATTGATCCCGAGGAAAAGAACGACTGGATGCTGGAGTTCACGGTAGATCTGGCGCAGTCCAAGACGAGCGAGGAAGTCGCCATCCGGCTGAACAAACTATCCGAAATCGGTTGAACTCAGAATACTTTGGCCGCGCTTTTTCTCAGGTCTTCAACCGCACTGACTGCCAGATCAACCTTCTCACCCAGCTTTTGATCCGCCGCCTTGGAGGTTAGCGAGGCCTTCAGCTCCTTGGCCGCTTCAATCGTCCTGGTTGCTGAATCGATCAGAGCCGTCGCGCCTTTCAAACGAATTGATTCCGCCTTGGCCTTGTTCGTCTCGGTTGCAGCCTTCAGCTCCTTGCTGACCTTGGCGTACATCGCCGTGCGCTGGCTGATGGCGGCGAGGCGCTTGTCGATCGAATCCAGCAACAGGGCATCCGCGGCCTGACTCGCCATCTCATCAAGTTCCTTGATCGCCGCCGTGTTCGGATATGAATGAACGATGAATTGAATCAACCGATCATTCATGGCGAGCAGCTCTTCCGGATCGTCGTTTCGTGCAATCCCTTTCGCTTCCGCCAGCAATTCTCCCAGCTTATTAGTCCAGGCTTCCAATCCTTCGATGTTATTCCATTCACTCATAAATCACGCACCTTCTTGACCAGCATTTCGATTTCAATGGCGGACTGGGTCAACGACTCAATGCTGACCGGTTTCCGTTCCTTCACCGCCACCACCAATTTTTCGTGAGCTACTGCCCATTCTTTCGTTGTTCTGCGGACTGAATCCAGCAGCGCCAACGCATAGATCTTGCGCTCCAAAATTTCATTCAGCTGAGCCTCGTATTCCGCGTACCACTCGTCGGTATTGGCAAGCAGCGCGCTGACCTTCACCTGCTGGTCTAGCTTCGCCTGATCATCCACGGAGAACACGCCGTCAGCCGTGATCAGATTCGTTGCCAGGACCTTCTGAAGCGACATTCGATAGCCAAGCTGATCGCTGTTTCGCTTCACCAAATCATTCTTCACGAGCGCGTTGGCAAACACCATGACCTTCTCAAGATTCGAGACGTCACCGATGATGTTCATCGCAATGTTTTGAATCGCGGGTTGAACGGCAACCAGCGAGCTCTCAAGGGACTTGGCGGCTCTTATGATCGCGATCTGCTTGGAAAGGAACTTCACAATCTCAGTTCCGGCTTCAACTGCGGCGGGAGAACCGGGAATCACGATCCCTGCCGCGCTCGCAAGATTCGCCACGGAATCAGCCAGTTGTGCGGCGGACTCCGCGCCGCTGTTACCGGCATTGATAATTGCCTG
This sequence comes from Verrucomicrobiota bacterium, assembly GCA_041689265.1. Taxonomy (GTDB): domain Bacteria; phylum Verrucomicrobiota; class Verrucomicrobiia; order Limisphaerales; family RI-55; genus JBDNGP01. The sequence continues at coordinate 4,893 of JBDNGP010000070.1, read as the reverse complement.
AAGCGAGTTGGCGTAGTCGACCATCCCGGAGAAGGCTTCGTTCCTCGCTTCCCAGTCAGCCGCCAATTTCTTCGCCCGATCCGGAGGCACTGCGTTCGCCGCGTTCAGTTCAGTGACAACAACCTGACCACTCGAAGCGACTGCGCCCCGCAACTGGCTTGAAGCGACGACAAAGGGAGAGACGTTCGGGAGGGAACTGCAACCGGCCACGGCCAGCAGCGTAACAACCAGCGGGCAAACCCTAATCGCCCGACGAAACAGAACAGGTAGTTTCATAAATTTAAGATCCAGTCGGACCTGCGCACAACGCGAGCGCTCCGACACAGGTTTGAGTTAATGTTGATACGACCTTCTTCCAAGACTAGAACGAACTCGATCAGGCCAGTCAAGGTTCATCACTTCGCAGGCAGCACCGGGAACTCTTCGTGAATTGCCGTCTGGATTTTGTCGGCAATTTTTTCAAACCCTTCCTTCGTCGGATGGATCTCATCCCCCCACTCCGTCGTCTTGAGAGTGCCCTGCGTGCGCACATGGTAGAACCGATCGGTTGATTGCTCGATTCGTTGGAGCATCTGCGAAAAACGATCCAGCAAAAACCAGACGATCTCCCGTTGGTCCGAAGTCTTCTTGATCCCCTTGGATTCGAGATACGGCTTCATCCAGGGACCCAGTTTGAACGGCCCCAGACGGATCGGTTTGTCCGAAGGAATAGCCCGATCGTAGTCGTGGGTAAAAATCCATGCATTGGGATGGTAATCGTCCCGCAGTGCGATCAGCTCCTGATAGGCCCCCTCGATCTGGTTGAGACGGTGTTGAAACCGTTGTTCGTTGATACAATCCCGCCAGGTCATCCAGCTCTCGCGCTGGCGCAACAAGGTCAACAGACATCGTCCGACAATGTCGTTCCCACCAGCACTCAACAGGATGATGTCGCAACGCATTTTGGGCCGGGTGAGCGTCTTGAACAATTTCTCCCACTGTTCACCGGCCATCATGATGCGGGACTCGTCGCCGTTGCTCTCGTGCCGCAACCAGGCCGCGTGACTGGAGAACCGGTTGATCAGCACGTCCACGATGTTCGGGCGTGAAGGCAGTGGAAAGGCAAACCACGAATCACCCTCCGTCAGAATACCGACCCGCTTCGAGCTCGCTTCCAGTTTATCAATGTAGATTTTGAACTTGGATTTTTTGATCTTGTGTCTCGCCGGCATTTCTACTCCGTGTGTTTTTACCGAAAGCGTCCTGCTTCGGGAGGGTTTGCTCGATTTCGTTTTGTAAGCGCAGTTCGGCAACGCTATCGATGCTCCAGATAGAAACTGGCTGTACGTTCGCCAAGTGTCACTATTCCTTCGGTGCTGATAACGATCTTCTTCTCCTGACCGGGAAGATCAAATGTTTTGATGAGAAAAATATTGGGGTCCATCGCCGCCATCTCCTCCAATGCTGCGATGACATCGATGTCATTGACGCGCTCGTCATCGGTCGGGGCTTGCAAGCTGACAAACCATTTGAGGCCGGGCATGTCCAGATCTTCGCGACTTTGAGCCACGATCGATGCAATCCTTCGTGATGCGTCTTTTCGGTAAGGACCGAAGGACATGTCGTTTTCGCCAACATGGTAAAATACCCCGGCCAGTTCCACCTCGTGCCCTTTGTCCGCAAGGCTTTGAATAGATTCCTGGATGCACGCGATGAATTGCGGATAGAGATTGCGTGAAACAGCCTCACTGCCTTCCGGTGTCCAATCGATGATCTGCGAACCGCTGTGGGTGAACTTCGCGATGGCGATATTCTCAGCCAGACCCTTCTGCAACGTCTCGCCAAAGCTGACCTCCGGTCCGAACGTATCGTAGTAACCGGCCGGCCCCAAGGGTTCCCAGCCATCCGATACTCTGTAGCCACCGCCGATGCTATACATGTAGGCGATGCCCGGCTTGTCCATGAGCAGCGACTCCTTTCCTTTCAGAATCTTCAGTTCCTGCGTGAAGGCGCGTTCACCTTCCATGTTGCGATGTCCGGCAAGAACGAACAGTTTGACTTTGCTTCGGTTCGCATAGGGCCAGGTTTTGAGCGGACGCAAAATGTCATCTTGTTCCCCGATGGATCGCAAATAGGCATCGGCGTAGTTGATCCCGTGTTCCAATTGACCCAAGGTTCCATAGTGATAATGCAGCCCAACGCCCCCGCCAATTTCCACGCCGATGTGCGACGTGGGAACGTATTCCGCGAGTGGATCGGCCGCAGCAACTTCTTTCTGCCCAACGCTGATGGCATACATGCGGGGGCGCAGGTCCATGCCCCAAATCGTCTTGGTGCAAAGCTCTCCGATATAGAATCTTAAACCGGGGGCATCGAGGTCGCGCCGGCACTTGGTCACGAAGTTCTTCAGGTTCGTTCCGTAGCTGGCCATGTAGTCCGGATTGAACATGTCGTTTTCGCCTTGGTGCCACATGAACCCCTCCAGCTGATACTTGATATTTTGCCGATCTAGTTCCGCCAGTGAAGATCGAATCAGCTCCAGAAGCCGGGGATACATCTCGAAGCCGCTGGGTTCGTCAGGATTCCAATCACCGCCCAGATGCGTTCCCCCGGCAGCACACTTGATAATTGCAATCGGCGCGCCGGTAACCTCAGAAACCTTTCGGGCAAAGCTCAGCTCCGGTCCGACAACGTTGTCAACGGGTTGAAGCCCGACCCATCCATCTGATTCGAGAATATTCTCACGACCGACCGAGTAGGAGAATTTGACTTCGCTCTGGGTCTCTTCCAACCCCGCAAACGGAGGAAAACGTTTAATGTCGTCCACTTTGGAGTCGCTCCCCACCATGTTTGACTGACCGGCAAAGATGAACACCCGAACCGGTTGACCGTCGTTTTTCTCCTGTGCAATCGAAAGGGTGCAAACACCGCAAACGATGAGAGAAACAATCACTAGAAATTTGCGCATACGTTGAATCATTCAGGAAATATCATTGAACCAACTCCACATGCTCCGAGCTTGTGTGGCGACCCGCTTCATCCATGATCGCCAGAAAGGCAACCAACGGACGAGCCGCGGGTAATTTGGCGGTGATCTGTCCGTCTTCGATGAGGGCCGGAACCGTCTGCCACTTCCGTTGCTGCCACGCACCGGAATCGGTCGTGTAACAGAGGGACAATTCCTTGAACCCCGTCACCAGATCGACTGACGCCGAGAGCCGACCGGCCTCCACTCGCGGCGCACCAATTCGGACGAGTGGCGGTTCCTCAATCAACACGCTGTCGACAAACGCGTCCACTTCCGGAAACGTCCAGATGTGGCCGTGCGGCCGATTGACGGCCACGGAGATATTTCGCCATTCATCCGGTACGAGACGATAGGTCTTCTGATAGCTGTCGAGGGGATAGGCAAAGTCCGTCGTCCCGTTGACGAACAGGATCGGATATTCCACTCCATTGACGTATTGACCGGGATCGAAGAGTTGCAGCCAGAGTTCACGCGCTTCCGGATTCATCGCTGCCAACGACTTGTCGGCCCAGTAACTGTTCTCGCCGAGGAACCCGCAACCATAGACTGGCACCGCCACTTTGAATCGCCCGTCAATTCCAGCGACAATACAAGTCAGATAACCACCCCAACTGATGCCGGTCATCCCTACGCGATCCGAGTCCACACCAGGCAACGAGCGCAACAGAGAATGACCGCGCATCACCGCCGCCACCGCGTGATACGTCCACATTTCGTCAGCGTCTGCTGCATCGAAATTGCGAAACTTGACTGCATCTGACTGATCCGGACCACCATCCGCCAGACGCCCATCGGGACCGTTGCCCGCAAGATCCATGGCCAGCGCCACGTAGCCACGTTTCGCCCAGTGCTCAGCCCATTTGTCAAATGCCCTCCCGCCACCGCCGTGAACCAGCACCATCGCCGGCGTTGCTGTCCACACGGAATTCGTTGGCCGCCCGAGATAAGCGAAAACCCGGGTTGGTTTCCCCTGCAACGGTTCGCCCTCGTAATACAATTCCTGAACCAGACCGGTCGAGGCACCCCACGTAACACCAGGAGCTTTTGATAATTCACTTACATCCCAAGGTCCGGACTGCGCTGTTTCAGCGATCGCGGAACGTGCCGGAACAAAAAGCGATACGGCCAGTATCAGTGCGGAACCAAAGGTTCGGGATACCGATTGAGAATTGGTCAACCTAAGAATGAAGGAAGCGAACAGGCGTGGACAATCGAGCGCTGGCATGAGCCACAATGTTCAGCACACCGGATCGTGTCAACACGCGCGATCCGCTTGGGTGCATTTGCAAGCGTGGGGCAAAAGAAGAATCAATGAATGAATGATCCGATGGATGAGGCAACGAGAGGCGGCTTCGAATCACTTTTTGGTTCTTTGTTTGTTACGCTTTCTTATTCCTAAGCAGATAGGGGACTATGAAAAACAGCGATACAATCACGATTGCAACAGCAATCCGGAACGCTCGAACTGTTGACGTATTTCTTGCATTCAGCGACTCACGCATAATTGAGGCCTCCACCGCACCAACGAATTTCTTGGACTCTACTTCTGGCCAATCGTTGGTGATCCAGTAGTTCACGGGAAACCGTTCGTTTACTCGATAGTCAACAACCGAAACTACACCATCAGGAATTTCCGGCAATAATCCATGTGAACTGAGAATCATGGGCCTCATTTCCGAGAGCGTCCCTTTGACCTTAGTGAAAAATGCCATCTTGGCAGCTTCGTTCCCGCCACTAACATCAGCAACCTGATCTGTACTGGAAAAAATGGACAGGGGATTCTCTTAGAAAGAGAATTGAAAAATGAAGCGACGACGACATAGCCAGGAATTCAAGAAAGAGGCGGTTCGTTACATGGTCATGGAAGGGGAGAGCGCGCCCTCGGT
>JBDNGP010000069.1:0-2873 GCA_041689265.1 Verrucomicrobiota bacterium | reverse complement strand
CGGAGTTAAAAGCGAACATCGCCTCCTTCATGCACAGCATCCAGAAGCAGCCCGGGAGAGTGATGCGCTATTTTTTTGGCCGACACATCTCCTACGCCACCGGTTAACTTTCGAATGTATTTAAGGGCCGCATTAATAAGAGTTTACGAAGACGCGAAATCCGTCGCCCAAAGTGCGCTTCGAGCGCGTTGCCTGTTCGGGCGGTATCCCACGTTCAAGAAAGGCGATCGCCTCGGATTCACTAAACTCGGCACGATGCCAGAAATTAAGCATTTGCCGCCAATGAAAAAGAGGCCGTAGTGGGTTGGTCGCGATCTTCCAGTGGAGCAGCCAAAGTGTCTCAGGCAGCTCAAGAAATGGATCGTGGCCGTCATGCCCCAACAGGCGGATTCCAAATTTCGTAACAGCGTGTCCGTCATCTGTCTCGTCGACAATTTGCGCTGCTTCGGACCAAAATTTTGCCGAACGGAACATGTTCTTGCCAACGCCAAGGCTCACCATTGCTTTATCCTCGTCCTGCTTGAAAAGCATGTGACCATCCTTTTTGGAAAGCTCTTTCACCACTTTGGGAAGCCACGCGTATCGGCACACAAATGTTTCGTGTCCGGAATATCTTTCGCTTTTCACGTTGAGTCTCATGGGGTGCGTTTTCCAAGAATCCTTTCTCACAGCAAATCTGATTTGTCGAGCCATAATGACCGTATTCGCAGACGGTATTACCAACCAAAAGTAGTCCGAGCCTATCGGCACGACCGGTGCCGTCACCTGCAAAGTGTCGGCGGGCCGATTCCAAAACGAAGACCGCCGTGGCCAACGCGAGGATTGCTGCTCTGCGCGGGCTGCTGGTCGGCCCTGTTCCCCTTTTGACCGCGCCCGCTTCGTTCCGCAATCCTCGCGCACGTCACGAGCGGTAGTTGATGGGCATCGCAGAAGCGGTTTCCTTCCATCTGCGGCTCGGCGGCGGTCGTTCCGCCCCGGCTCCACTCTCCCGCTCGCCGACCGCAGATCGAAGCTGTTGAAACTGTCGAACCCATGTGTCCGAAATCGGAAGTAGCCACGCTGCCGTGACCAACGCGTGTTTCGGTCGACGCTGTTCTCCCTTCACGCGCGCTCGTCCCGGCAGAGCAAATCGCGCATCGGCGCGGGACTTCCGTTGCGAGGAAGGCTCGTTCGCTTCACTGCCTCGCCCACCTCGCAACAGAAGCCATTTGGGTTTACACCATCCATCCGCTGCATGCGCAGGGGGCGGAAAGACGAAAACCTGCTTCATTCCACGGCGTCATCCGCTGTGTAACGCGAGTCATCGAGTCTCGCTTCGTCAACATCCCAACCGAAGTGACTGTTCGTTCACGAATGTTTCGGTGCTTCGGGGGAGAAAAGTGCTTCTCTTGCCTCATGCGGCAGGTCCGCGTCGCGTCCTCAGCGCGCAAAGAGGGCAGGCAATTGTATGGCGGATTCGGAAAGGTCAAGGATGCTACGGGTCGGCTCGACACGCACTCGCCCCTTCCGTTCCTCGCTTGACCTTCCCGCCTCCGCCAAGGGCCTGCTTCTAAGTTTTCACGCGCACCACCCTTTCGCTGCGCGAATTGAAAACTAACATCATGAATGCATCATTGCTCATCCCTCCTGAATCGACACCTTTGCCGTCACGCGTCACCGTGGACTGGCGGCGCTTCTCTTCCGGCTTGTGGCGTCTGCCCGAAGGTGACATTCAGGCGGCCTACTGCGCCGACATCCTGCCGAACGTGAAAGTCTTTCGTGACGAAGGACGCCTGCTCGCCAATTGTGGTGCCCACTTTTCAGGACCGGTCCGTGCGGAGGCGGATTGTTATCCGTTGATTCCGTCCTTGGAGTATCGAGGGCCGGACTCACGCCGCTACTCTTACGAGGGCTCCGAAGTCTCATACCAGCGCGAGGCGTTCCGGCTTGGTCCGAAGGTCGTGTTTCAGGCATCTGATCCGGACGTTGACACCTGGCGAAGGCTCTTCCGGGTGCTCTATGCCGATGGCGGCATGTTCGCCCACGGCGTCACCTATCTGGAATTCCTCAAACAACGGCTGTCCCCAAAGTCGGAAAATGAGCGGGCGGCTCATCTCGAATTACTGGCCGGGTGTGGTTTAACCACGATGCCCCGCACTCAAACCGAGATGCGGCAATTGCTGGACGGCGAAATTGCGAATATCAACCGCCCGGCGGCTCAACAGCTAGACTTTTCTCTTTGACCTCGTGCCGCAATAGACCCGGCATCAGAATCACGTTTTGATCGCATTGTTAATTCAAAGGTGCTAGTTACGACTCCCATCTCACCACGGGCGAGGCAGTCAGTCCATCTCATCGATAGACCCTTGGTAACACCCCCGCATTCGTGCCTCGGACATCGAAGGTGTTTCGAGTGATTGGTCGGTAACCACCCTCCAGCCCGTTGTTTCAATCCTCGCTCCCGTGAATGGGGCGACCTTCGGAATCGATGGATAGCTATGTGAGCTACCACGTTTGCGGCGGGCAATAATCCGTTGTTGAATTCGTAATTGTTCGATCCTTTGAACGTTGTATTGTGAGGTCCACAAATCAAATGAAGGAAGTCAGACTTTTCTTTAGGTTCGTAATGCCTGGACTGATCTTTGCGATAATCTTCGCAGTCACACTGGGCATTCTTCGCTTCGACATGGTCGAGGCCGCCGTGATAAGTGACGCGGCCAAGGGTATCGGGACGGCCCTCGCAACAATCCTGGCGAGTGGAGGGTTGGGCGCGATATTCAGCGCGATTCATCACTGGTGGCACGGACGCGACTGGTTCAAAGGAAAGATGAGCGGGAAACATATGGACCACACAAGGACCACACAAGGGTGTTGCGGCGGCTGGTTGACAATGG
>JBDNGP010000068.1:0-6569 GCA_041689265.1 Verrucomicrobiota bacterium | reverse complement strand
GTCGAGCTGGGCAGCGAACTCTCCATAGGAACCGAAGCGCGGATCGTAAAACTCATCGGGCTCGCCATTCCAAACCTTGGTGACACCGTCGAGCACACTCCAGCCCGGTCCCGTTCCATACGAATGGTTGGAGAGGCGCAACCCGAAATCAACGCTGGCGTCGGCCATTTCACCGGTGTCGTTGACATTGTCCTTAGCCAACACCGAGGAAGAACTGGCCATGCCTTCGGCGATGGTCACAACGCCTGCCGCTGCAATGGTTCCGGCCATCTCGGTGGCGTGGGCCCGGAAAGCCACGTTCGTTCCCGTATCATCGTAGATCAGGCGGGCAACGCCGCCGTTGTTGAATTCGACATGATTGGTACCCGGAACGCTCGGTTCCCACAGCCCGACCATCTGGCCGTTCACGTTCAGCGGAAACTTGGCGGGCGCGTTGGTCTTCGCCTTCCAGGTGCCGATGGACCGCGCCGCGTTGTTGTTCAACGGCCCCACCACTCCGATCTGCCCGTCGCGATAGACGACCCGCAGCCCGGCGCTGGAATACCTCTCGAGGACTTCCTTCGGGACCAGCTTGCGTACGGTTTCCTCCGCCTCGGCATTTTCCTTCCGACGCTCCGAAGCCCATGCCTTCAGTTGCTGATCCCGCAACACGCCGTCCCGGACCTTTCGCTCGCGATCTGCCAGCTCGGCTGAGATCAGACGCTGTTTCAAGGCAAGATCTTCGGACTCGGGAGCTGGGGCGCTGAGGAGAAAGGGCGCGAACACTTCACGGTTCTTGCGCCAGACTTCCGCCCGCGCCTTGCGCTGCGCCTCCAGTTCCTCCGGACTCTGCTCGCGCGGCGGTTGAGTGGGCGGCAAAACGGGTGGGACCGGCGGGCCGTCCTGCGCAGGCAAAGGACACGTGCCCATCGCCAGAGCTACCAGCAGCACGGCTGTGAATGATCTGAAGTTTCTTCCCCCCTGATACGAGCTTGGGGAAACCGGCATGATTTGATTCTTCATGGGTTCCTGTATTTTGGGTTGTTTGGATTCTGTTTATCTCAGCGAGGTTGAGCGCGGCAACAAGACGATCTCAGTCGACAGTCTGTCGAGAGTTGCCGCCGCCCTTGGTTGCCGGCTGGATCAATTGTTCCGGGGAATGTAACGAATCGCTTTTCCCGGAGGCGCGCGCAAAGTTTGACGCAGACTTCGGTTGTCGGGGCCGGTTTACTTCTCCCTTTTCCCGCTATTCCGGCAGACGTTTCACCAGCCACTGCTCCGCACCGTCGAGATCATCAAATTCGCCTTCGAGCTGCGCTTCAAAAGCCTCGCCCAAAATCACGCCGAACTGGGTTCCCGGTTTCAGCCCGCGCGCGATCAGATGTCGTCCGAGCAAAATCGGTTTGGGTGCCTGATCTTGCACGCTCAATTCCGCCGCCTTCTCGCGCAAGGCCACCACGCCTTCGTGAATTTCCCGAGGCTTCGGAGGCCGGCCGAACTGGTCCGCGATCATCACCAGCGCGAGCTCGTCGATGGTGGCGGGTGCGAGACGATTCGCCAGCCGCCGCACCGAGCGATCACTGAGCGTCTGGAGATGCGCCAGATGATTCTGCACCAGTGGAACCACTTTCTCCCGGATCCCGTGGGGCGTGTGGATACGACTCAAAAAGGTTTCCGCGAGCGGACCGCCCTGCTCTTCGTGCCCGGGTGAAACAATCCGCATCTGCCCGTGCTTCTCCGCCTCGTGCGTGGTTTGCGGCTTGGCGAAATCATGGGACAGGATCGCGAGCATGAGGGTGATACGCGTCGGCTCATCCGCCTCCAGCCATTCCGGCAGCGCGGCCATCGCGTCGCAGCAGTGACAGGTGTGGGTGAAGACATCGCCCTCGGGATGCCACTCCGGATCCTGCGGCGTGCCGTCCAGCGCCTCAATCTCCGGATAATGTTTCAACCAGCCGGTCGATTTCAGAAACCGCAGCCCCACCGACGGCTGGCGGCTTTTCGAGGCCCACTTGAACCATTCTTCACCGACCCGTTCTACAGGCAGCTCGTGATAGGTTTCCACGATGGAACGGCACAGTTCGACCGTCTCCGGCGCGGGTTCAAACTCGAGACGCGAGGCGAACTGCATGCCGCGCAACACGCGCAACGGATCTTCGACAAACGCGGCGCTCGTGTGACGCAGAACGCGGTTCTTCAAATCCTCGCGGCCGTTGAAGAAGTCGAGGTAATCACCAGTCCTCGGATCGTACATCAGTGCGTTAATCGTGAAGTCGCGGCGGCTCGCGGCTTCTTTCGGTGCGATCTCGCTGTCGAACTTGACGAAGAATCCGGTGTGCCCGACGTCCACTTTCGAGTCCCTTCGCGGAATGCTGAAGTCCCACAGATCACCGTTCGCGGCCTTGAACTTGATCACGCCGAACGCCTTGCCAACGAGATCAACACGACCAAACGGTTTCAACGCCTTCTCCAGCCGGTCATACGAAACACCATAGACTTCGATGTCAAAATCCTTGTTGGAAATTCCCAGCAACGCATCGCGAACACAACCGCCCACGAGAAACGAGCGAGCCAGATCGGGCACGTCATCCAGCAATTGTCGCAATTGATCGGGCAATTTCACGCGCGGAGAGTCAGCATTTCATGAGGTGATTGCAAGCGAGAGGATCCTGTTCACGAGTCGGTTCGTTGGCGGGGGCCGCGTCACTCCACGTGCGCCGTTAGCGGTCGGACGAGAACCGACCATGGATCGTGAACTGCCTTTTGTTTCCATCTCTGTTCTCTCGGCGATCTTCTGTTCAGAAGCGTGGGTCCGGTTTCGCAGCGCATCGGCGGATTGCGCGGAAAACCCGTCCCGACCGGCTTCCGGCTCCGGTCGGCCGCGCGAAATCAATTGTCAGTTTCTTCCGGTCGTCTACGTTATATCGTCATGAACGCGAAGTTTAACGAAAAAAACCGTAGGCGAGGGTTCACGTTGATCGAGCTGTTGGTGGTGATCGCCATCATCTCGGTCCTCGCGGCGCTTCTTCTGCCGGCGTTGTCCCGCGCGAAGGGGAACGCGAACCGGATCAAATGCGTCAACAATCTGCGCCAGCTCGAGATGGCTGTGCAGATGTACGTGGATGATCATCAGGACCAGATTCCGCCGCGCATTTCCAACGGACCGAACTGGATCTCCTCGCTGCGACGTTACTACGTGGACCCGAAATTACTCGTGTGTCCGACCGACGGTTACGACGCCAAAAGCAGCTTCCTGATCAACGGGTTCAACGACTATTTTGCGCTGCGTCTTTCGGCGGCGGATTTCGAGGAGTTCAAGCAATGGCAGGGTTCCGCGACCATGCGGATGTCCGCCATTCCCAAGCCGGCCGACACGATCGTGTTCGGTGAGAAATACAGGGAGTCCCCGCACAACCACATGGATTTCTATCAGGGTGAGGGCAACGACTTTGAGGAGGTTGATCAGGGCAAGCACGGGAGATCCCCGACCAATCTGAAAAGCGGCAGCTCGAACTACGCGTTTGCTGACGGAAGCGTGCGCTCGATGAAATACGGAACCACGATGGACCCCGAAAACCTGTGGGCAGTGACCCCGCAATGGCGGGCCGCCCCGCCGAAGCAAGGTGAATGAATCTCGTTGAAACCACCGTTTATAAAAAACATTCCTTATCATGAACAAGAAAGCCGCCGTCTCCGGGCTCGTCGTCATCATTGCCGTCTGTGTGGTGGTGATTTACCAGACTTCCTTCGCCAGAGTGGATGACGGTTATGTCTCCCAGAGAGAAAGATCGATCATCAAAAAGTTTGACCAGGACGGTGATGGCAGATTGGACAAGCAAGAACAACGCACAGCGAACGAAGCCATCAAGACCGCCGGACAACGCGAGAAGGACGCCTGGCTCAAGCGGATGGACACAAACGGAGACGGCAAGGTCAGCAAGGAGGAGGAAGCGGCCGCGGCCGCCCTCAAGCAGCAATACATTAAGAAATTTGATAAAAACAGCGACGGCAAACTGAGCACCGAAGAGCGGGAAGCCGCGCGCAAGTCTGCCGGTCGGTGACGTCAGATCCACCGTCCCCGTCACACTGCTAAGAACGGGCCTCCGCCAGTTTCTTTAACGTCGGCTGACTGGGTTCAACGTGGAATCGGACGGTTTGTCCCGATGCTTCCAAACGCGTAATTACAACAGTTGTAAAAGACCTCCTCGTAACTACCCTCAAAAACTCCTATTGAGGAAGCGACTGCGGTTTTTGGCTCCGGTTGTGCCGATAACTTCGATCTGTATGTACAAAGGCAATCGGGGTGATTCAACTTCAGCGGATTCGAGATCGGGAACTTTGATCGATTCACCATATCCAAGCGGCTCGTAGCCTTCATCCACGGCGATATCGAAGGACTACCCACCGTTGAAAACTGATTGCCACACTCCAATCCACTGACAACACTGCGCGATGCGGTTCCTGCTTGTTTTTCCCATTGTTTTCTCCTTCTGTATCTCTGTCAGAGCTCAGGAAGCACCGGCACTCCCGCCGTCGGCCGACGCCTATCCGGCTTCCAGCCAGTTTACCGATCTTTTCACATTCAACGACGGTTCGCCGGTCAGAGATGTCAACGACTGGAAACGCCGTCGTGGGGAACTGATCGAGCCGTTGATGTTTTATCAATACGGCCGCATTCCTCCGAAGCCGGATCAGGTCACCGCGATCATCGACAGCGTCCAGGAGCACGCCAGCGGTCTGGGGACGCTCTACATGATGACCTTGACGATCGATTCGCGGAAGAAACTTGAGATGCACATCGCGCTCTACAAACCGCACCCCTCCGGGCCGCATCCGGTCATCATCAAGGAAGAAGGAAACCCCGGTGCCAGCAAGAACGTTTCTCTCCTGTTAGCTAAAAACTATATCCTCGTCGAATACGCCAGGCATGACCTCGATCCGGATAAAAACGGGGTCGTCGGCCCGGCACAAAAAGCCTACCCGGAGTGCGACTGGGCGACTCTCGCCGTCTGGGCGTGGGGAGGCATGAGAGTGGTCGACTATTTGGAGACACGAGACGATGTGGACAGGCAGCGGATCGGGATCACCGGACACTCGCGGGGCGGCAAGGCAACCCTGCTCGCGGCCGCGCTTGATGAACGTATCAGCTTGGCCGCTCCAAACGGTTCGGGAGCGGGTGGCGCCGGTGCCTCGCGGGTATTGGGGCCGGGCGCGGAATCCATTGGGATGAACGACAAGCCACACTGGTATCACGAAAGGATTCTGCTCTTTTCGGAGCAGGAGGCGCACCTTCCCTTTGATCAACATTTCGTGAAGGCGCTGGTCGCCCCTCGCGGACTGCTCTGCATCGAATCGACGGACGACCTTTATGCGAACCCGGTGGGCACCTTCGCCAGCAGCACGGCGGCAATGCCCGTCTTCGAGCTTTTTGACAAGGCGCACCTGAACGGGTTGCGATATCGCCGCGGCGGGCACTCCTTCAGCACGGCGGACTGGCAAACACTTCTGGATTTCGCCGAGTGGACGTTCTACGGCCGCGCACCCGAGAACGTGCAACCCTTCGGGCAGCACCCCGCACCGGTCACGCCCAAACCTGACAGTGGCGGCGATCCCGGGTTCGTCATGATCGGCGATCCCGACAATGCGGCCGACGTCGACTATCCGCGCGTCGGTGCGTTCGGAGCGGTGGACCACCCATTTGAGATCGGAAGGCACAAGGTCAGCAACAGTGAATACGCCTCATTCCTCAACGCGGTGGCGGACTCGGATCCACACAGTCTCTACCATCCCGACATGCGAATACGTCGCGGTGGCGCTGAGGGACGTTTCATTTACACCCCTTACCCTGCCACCGAGAACGCGGCCGTGACTTACGTCAGCTGGCACGACGCCCTGCGCTACTGCAACTGGCTCCATGGCGGCGACACCGAGGAGGGTGCGTATCGATTTGCCGGAGAAACGATTGTGGCACCGCGTCAGGCGGGTGCGCGGTATTTCCTGCCGACGGAAGACCAATGGTACAAGGCCGCCTACTACGATCCGAACGCAAAGGCATACCGCCTCCTTCCTCTGCGCAACATGCACGAACTCCATGGCGAAGAGGAACTGCCGCCCAAGAGCAGCTATGGAATGCTCGGCGCGGCGGACCTGATCTGGGAGTGGACCGAATCAGAAGTCGGTGAACAGTTCCGCGGACTCCGGTCCGACTCCTGGTTTCAAGGTAACAATCCGCAATCCAAGGGAAGGTTTTATTCCAACCCGGATTTGGAACTTGGCCACATTGGTTTCAGGATCGGGAAAGCCGTGAAGAAGTAAACCATGCCCCACGGCAAGAATAGAAAGGTGAATGCATCTGTCACACTTTTCCCAGGGAGCACCTCTGCTTCACCGCTGATTCATTCAACGAATTCCAGCCCCCGATACTTTTTTTAAACAACCCGTTTGAAAGAAACGGCGCGTTTTTGAATCAATGACCTCAGGAGGCGAATAATTACGCTACGGAGGAGGCGGTCATTGTTAGGTATGGTTTGTTTTTGGTGCGCCGGTTTTTGGTTTTCTTCCCGGCGCCGGTTTCGCTGGGCAAGTTTCTT
>JBDNGP010000067.1:0-10795 GCA_041689265.1 Verrucomicrobiota bacterium | reverse complement strand
TCCAAAACGGGCTCCAGGGCCCCAGTGCGCTCGAAGTCACCACCCATCCCCCTCGGGGCCGGCCGGCCCCGAGGGGGATGCCACTCATCCTTTCAGGATCGCGGCAAAGGAAAAAGTAGCGAATTTCCGACAACCAAGTGCTCCGGCAGATCCCGCTGAGCGGGAGGTGACGGAACTTTCGCGCGGACGGGTGGCTCAGGTGGTTTCAGTGCGTGTCGTGCAGGCGAAAGCGGTGCCGCGCTACGCTCTGCCACCGCAGTCCATATTACTGTCGCGCGGCGGCGTTTCCGCCCGTCGAGCCGTTGCCATCCCGCCCCACACTCATTGCTGAGGACGTCTCCGAAAATCATTCTGCGCCCAGAGTCGCCAGACCATCACGACGGCTTCGTAGACGATATCGCGGGACATCTTCGACGAACCCACAAACCGGTCGGTGAAGATGATCGGCACCTCGGCGATCTTCAATCCCTGCCGCCAGATCTTGTGAGTCAGTTCGATCTGAAAGCTGTAGCCGTTTGACCGGACTTCGTTCAGATCAATCGCCTGTAGCGCGCGGCGGCGAAAGCACTTGAACCCGCCGGTCGAATCTGTAAACGGCATCCCGGTGATCGTCTGCACATATTTTCCGGCAAAGATCGAAAGCATCAATCGCCGCAACGGCCAATTGATAACACGTATCCCATCTTTGTAACGCGAGCCCAACACCAGATCGGAATCCTCAGCAGCTTTTAGGAACGCCGGAATATCGTCGGGGTTATGGGAAAAATCCCCGTCCATTTCGAATACAAACTCGTAACCTTTCTCCAGCGCCCAGGCAAACCCATCGCAATACGCGCGCCCCAAACCGTTCTTCTCCTTGCGATGGAGGACGTGGATACCGGGGTGTTTCGCGACCAGGTCGTCGGCGATTTTGCCCGTGCCATCCGGTGAATTGTCATCGACGACGAGCATGTCCACCTTGACGGGCAGGCCAAGAAGGCGCGCAGCGAGCGGCGGGAGGTTGTCCCGTTCGTTATAGGTCGGCACGATGATGAGAGTCTGATTCATGGCTCGGCGGTCGCAAACAAGTAGGCGTTCAGGAACATTTCCTCAAGAATTAACATGCGCCAAGCAACTCGTGACCGGCGGACGGGGAACACGGATGATTGCCGCAAAAATGCACAAAAACCACAAACTGAGGACTCCGGGTCTTTGTACTTCGTGTGCCCTTTCGCGGCCATTTGTTCGCAAGGTAGGACAGGCATCCGGTCTGTCTTCGACGTAGCCCTTGAGCTTCGGTTTCGCCAGCAAGTCGGTTGAGTCAGTGATTTCCAGCCTTTCAGTGTCTTCCGCTTCTTCCGTGGTTTGATGCGTTCTGCGCTGCGCCAAGACAGGCAGGATGCCGGTCCTACACCGGTTTCGGAAGCAACGTTCGCAAGGGACAGTTCGTGCAATCAGGACTCCGCGGTCGGCAGTAGTCTTTTCCGACCATCACAATCTGTGCGTGATAGTCGCGCCAGTAGTCTAAACGGTCGTCAGCGGGTTGGTGATTCAACGATGTTTCGCAGAGTTCTTTCAACGAACCGTACGTGTCGGCTGATTGAGATTTCGATTTGCCATCACGAGTGTTCAAAGAATCGCTCCACCAACCGTGGCGTTCAAAAATCCGTTTGGTGTAGGCGTCGATCACGAAGCTGTGATGCGTTCCGGCGTAGAGCAGAATGCTGTCGGCGGTCTCGCGACCGATGCCGTTGATGGCGAGCAGCCGTTCGCGCACAACGTTCAGTTCACCGGACAACATCCGGTCGAGTCGTCCGCCAAACTCCTCCACCAACACGGTCAGAAAATTCCGGAGCCGGCGGGCTTTGAGATTAAAGTATCCGGCGGGACGGATGTGCTGCGCGAGCGTGGCTTCGGGCAACACGTAGAGTTTATGGGGTGTCAAGACGCGGGCTGATTTCAAGTTCGCGATCGCCTTCTCGACGTTTGTCCAAGACGTGTTCTGAGTGAGAACCGCCCCGACGGCGACCTCGAACGGTGTCTCGCCCGGCCACCAATTCAGATGGCCGAAACGGGTGAGCATCAGCTTGTAGGCGTTTCTCAGGGCAACCGAATTGTTCATGGCCCCACCCTAGATTTCGCGCCCGTGGCAGGCAAAGATTGTTTGCGGGAACATGGCTGTATCGATAGCTTCCGCTCCACATCGGCATGCACTCGCTATCGTTTCTTTTTTTCTACCTGTTCCTGGCATTCCGTATCTGGATGCTGGTGGACGCGATCCGCCGACAAGAATGGGTGTGGGCTGTTTTCATTGGGATCTCGTTGTTTTTTTCCGGCATCGGAATCTCAGCGATCTTCTATTACTTCATGGTCTACCGCAGGTATTCCACCGGACCGTCGTTTTCCGGATTTGAATTTCCCGGCATGGTGGACCGACGCCGGATCAAAGAGCTCGAGTCGAAGATTCATCACGTTGACAACGCGCAGCATCATCTGCAGCTGGCCGACATTTATTTTCAACAGGGCAAACTGGACAAGGCGCAGCTGGAGTACGAAGAGGCGTTCAAGCGCGACCAGGAGGATCCCGACATCCGAGCGCATCTGGGCCAGTGCCTGCTCCGCCAGGGCAAGGCTCAGGAAGCCCTCGACCTGCTCCAGAAAGTCGCCTCGGAAGATCCCAAGCACGACTATGGTTTCACGATGATGGCGCTGGCGGAAACGCACATGAAACTCGGCTCCAACGATTCGGCGATTCAGCTTTGGGAAATGGTCCTTCAAAACCATTCCTACCCGCGGGCGAAAGTCCAGCTGGCGGAATTGTATCTCCAGAACAACGAAGTCGAAAAAGCGAGCGCCCTCCTGCAGGAAACGATTGCCGACGAGACGTATTCCCCGGAGTTCCAGAAACGCAAAGATCGCGTCTGGATCAACCGGGCGAAAGGCCTCGTCCGGGGCATCAAATCGAAAAAATAGGCCGCCCATTCCTCTGCCCTGCCCCGTTCGCTCCCAAAACAGGCCCTACTCCACAACCCGTTGGCGGTCGACCGTTCTAATTCCGCAACCGATTGTGGTGTTCTGGTCAAAATTAGGTGAAATATCTGTTGAGTGGAAGAGGCGGTTTCCCTAGTATTTTGGCACTCTTTTACCGGGCGTCCTTGAATGGCGTCCACCACCTATTATGGATCAGCAGAACGACGACAAACCGGCGAAACCCAAATTCTCCACCGCGCCGGAAGACAGCCACTACGATTCCTCCAAACTGGGCAAACTCGAAGGTCTCGAGGCTGTCCGCAAAAAGCCCGGAATGTACATCGGCGGCACCGACGAACGGGCGCTGCATCACTGCGTCTCCGAGGTGCTGGACAATTCCGTGGACGAACATCTCGCCGGCCACTGCAAACGCATCGAAGTCGCGATCCACGTCGATGGCTCCATGTCAATTCGCGACGATGGGCGCGGCATCCCGGTCGACATTCACCCGAAGTATAATCTGCCGGGTGTTGAGATGG
The DNA here is from genome assembly GCA_041689265.1 of Verrucomicrobiota bacterium. Classification (GTDB taxonomy): domain Bacteria; phylum Verrucomicrobiota; class Verrucomicrobiia; order Limisphaerales; family RI-55; genus JBDNGP01. The sequence goes on along the minus strand of JBDNGP010000067.1, from coordinate 7,307 downwards.
TTCTGACTACGCTTCACTCGGGCGGCAAATACGGCCAGGGCGGCTACAAATTTTCCGGCGGCACCCACGGCGTCGGCGCGAAGTGTGTCAACGCGGTCTCTATTTGGTTCGAAGTTGAAGTCACGCGTAACGGACAGGTCTACCGGATGGAGTTCTCGCAGGGCAAAACGACCAAGCCGTTGGAAGTCGTGCGCAAGGCGGAAGGAACGGGCACGCTGATCACGTTCCGGCCGGATCCCGAGATTTTCCGCGAGACCACCGAGTTCAAGCCGGAAATCATCACCCAGCGTTTGCGCGAACTGGCGTTCCTGAATTCGGGCCTGGAGATCGTTTTCAACGACGAACGAAATACTGAAGCGGAGCAGGAACGATTCTATTACAAGGATGGAGTCGACGAATTTGTCCGTCAGTTGAACAAGAGCAAAACGGTGTTGCACCCGGAGACGATTGGTTTTCACAAGCAGACCAAACAGCAGAACGACGACAAGGAAATCGAAGTGCATGTGGACGTCGTCATGCAGTACAATGACAGCTACAACGAACAGGTGCTCTGCTACACCAACACCATTCACAATCCCGACGGCGGCACGCATCTCACCGGATTCCGCAGCGCCCTCACGCGGGCAATCAATCAGTACGCGAAATCAAACAACCTCCTGAAAGACAAGGATCCACAGATCACCGGCGATGATGTCCGTGAAGGTCTGACCGCCGTGGTGTCGGTGAAACACAGCGACCCTAAATTTGAATCACAAACCAAGGTCAAATTGATTTCACCCGAGGTCGACAGCATCGTCGGCTCGATCGCCTACGAAGGATTGATGGAATACTTTGACGGGAGCCCGACGCTTGCCAAGCAGATCATTGAAAAGGGATTGAACGCTGCGCGCGCCCGAGAAGCCGCACGCAAAGCCCGAGAAGCCGTCCGCAAAACCGCGCTCACCGGCGGCGGGCTTCCGGGAAAACTCGCTGATTGTTCGGATCGCAATCCGAAAAACACCGAGCTCTACATTGTCGAAGGTGACTCCGCAGGCGGCTCCGCCAAGCAGGGTCGCGACCGGAAGTTTCAGGCGATTCTCCCGATTCGCGGCAAGCTGATCAACGTCGAGAAAGCGCGTCTGGACAAGGTTCTGCAGAACACCGAGATTCGCACCATGATCACCGCGTGCGGCACGGGCATCGGTGACGGCGAAGGCGAGGGCGCTTTCAATCTGGAGAAACTACGTTACCACAAGATCATTATCATGACGGATGCTGACGTGGACGGTTCGCACATCCGCACCTTGCTGCTGACTTTCTTCTACCGGCAGATGCCACAGCTCATCAAAGGAGGATACATCTACATCGCGCAACCGCCGCTCTACTCGATGACACGGAAGAAGCGCACCGAGTACGTCGATGACGACGCCGAGTTGAACAAGATCCTGCTGCAGATCGGCACTGAAGAGGTGAATCTGAAAAATCTGGCGGATGACAGCATTGTTCCGGCGGACCGGCTGGTGGAGATTCTGGGCCTGCTGGCCACGCTCGACAAGCACGCGACCTACATCCGCCGGCGTGGTGGTGATTTCGAATCCTATATCGAGCAGCGCGGCGCCGATGGCTCGTTTCCGCCGCACATGATGAAGGTGCGCGAGGGCAATGTGGAGAAGGTGAAATACTTCGCCACGAGCGACGAACTGGAAGCATTCAAAAGTGACAACGAAGATCTCTTCGGTGCGGACACTGAAATGCGTCGCAAGGACGGACCGAGCCGTCGGGCTACTTATTTTGACCTGCACCATGAATGCAAAGCGATCGCCGACCTGCTCGATAATTTGTCGGCCCGCGGGTTGAGCATTGAACACTATTCGGCACAGGACAAACCGTTGTTCGAGTTGATCGAAGGTGAAGGCGAAAAGGCCACGGTCAGCCCGATATTTTCGATTCCTGAAATCCTGTCGAGCGTTCAGGCGGTGGGCAAGAAAGGCGTTCAACTCTACCGGTTCAAAGGTCTTGGTGAAATGGATGCGAAGGAGCTTTTCGAGACCACCATGGAGCCCGCTCGGCGCAAGCTGTTGCGCATCGAACTCACCGATGCCGTGGAAGCTGAAGAGATGTTCACCCGGCTGATGGGCGACGAAGTGGAACCGCGCCGTCAATTCATCGAGGACAACGCCCTGAACGTGCGAAACTTGGATGTTTAGAAAGACACTTGACGCATGTAGTTACACGAGACTGCATTTTGCCCATGAAACGGAAAATCAAGACCACCCAGCACCCAAAAACGACGCCCGAACCGTTGATTCTCAAGGAATCTGTGGTGGTGGAAGGTGTCGGACTCACCATGCCGGTACCCGCCGCGAAGGCCCGGTTGTCGGCATTGCTGGAGCTGGTCGCCTCCGGAACACAGGTCACGATCACGTCGGACGGGCAGCCCAAAGCCGGGCTGCGGCCGGTTGAAGCGGCGCGCGAAGAACTCGGTTTCGAGCCCGCGTGGGATCTGCTCGAGTCGGTGTCCACGCAGACCGAAGGACCGTTCTCTGAAGAACTGATCAGGGCGGACCGGGATGGCCGAGGTTGGTAAAGCAAATGTACCTCGACTCATGCATCTTCGTTAAGCTTCTGTCGCCGGAACCCGACAGCGTGATATTCTCGCAGTATTGCGCCGGGCAGCGGCTGCACACGTCCGAGCTGGCCTGGGCGGAAGTCTTCGCCGCCCTGCTCGCCAAGGAGCGAGGCGGCAAAATTTCGGGCGAACTTCGTGAACGGGCCGTTGAACGATTCCAGACTTTGGTCGCGCGCGGAAACCATCTCCATGATTCCCATGAACCGTGCCACGTTGAACAAGGCGAACCTCGCGATGAAGCAATGTCATCCGAACATTCCGTTGCGGACGCTGGATGCAATCCATGCGGCCAGCGCCGACCTGTGCCAGCAGTTTCCGCTCGTGACCACGGACAGGCGGTTGCGCGACACGGCAGTCGGAATGGGGCTGCCGGTCTACCCGCCCGACGACAAACCAGTTAACAGATAAACCAATTTACACATGCCAGACGAAAACGATCCCATCACACCGGACGAAGATCCTTCAGCGATCTACGCCAAGGGCGAGAAAGTTCAACGAATCAACGTTGCCGACGAAATCAAGGCCTCGTTCCTTGACTACTCGATGTCGGTGATCATATCCCGCGCCCTGCCCGACGCCCGCGACGGATTGAAGCCTTCGCAACGCCGCATTCTTTACGCGATGGGGCAGCTTTCGCTCTATCCGGGCAAGAAGCACATGAAGTGCGCGAAGATTTGCGGTGACACTTCGGGTAACTACCACCCGCACGGTGAAGCAGTCATCTACCCGACGCTCGTCCATATGGCACAAGGCTGGGTGATGAGCCAGAAACTTGTCGATGGCAAAGGGAACTTCGGTTCGGTGGAAAACGATCCTCCAGCCGCCATGCGTTACACGGAAGCCCGGCTCACGCACTTAGGTGGCGCGTTGATGCAGGACATGGAACGCGACACTGTTGATTTCGTTCCCAACTACGACGAACGACTCACCGAGCCCACGGTGTTTCCGGCAGCATTTCCGAATCTACTGGTCAACGGTGGCACCGGTATTGCCGTTGGTATGGCGACGAATATCGCCCCGCATAATCTCGGTGAGGTGATCGACGGCACGTGTGCACAGATCGACAATCCGCAGATCACGATTCCCGAGTTGATGGAGTACATCAAAGGCCCTGATTTCCCAACGAAGGGCTTTGCCCTGGGTCTGACCGGTATCAAAAAATACTTCGAGACGGGCCGTGGCAGCGTGAAGGTGCGCGGTCGTATTTTCGTTGAGGAGATGAAGGGTGGCCGCGAGCAGCTGGTCATCACTGAAATCCCCTTCAACGTAAACCGCGCCGCGTTGGAAGAAAAGATCGCCCAGCTCGTCAACGAAAAGGTGATCACCGACATTTCCGGAATGCGCAACGAGTCCGATGAAAACTGCCGCATCGTCATCGAGCTCAAGCGGGAGGCGATTCCCAAGGTTGTCATCAACAATCTTTACAAGCACACGCAGCTGCAGACGACCTTCAGCTCCAACATGCTGGCCATTGATCGCGGCCGCCCGAAGATTCTCAATCTCAAGGAACTGATCGCATGTTACATCGAGCACCGCCGCGAAGTCATTCTCCGCCGTACCCGCTACGAACTCCGCAAGGCTGAAGAACGCGCCGAGATTCTCGAAGGCTACCTGATTGCCCTGGCCAACCTCGATGAGTTTATTCGCATCATCCGGCAGTCCGCCAACCGCGACGAAGCCCGTGCGAAATTGCTCGCCTACAATTTCTCACGCGAACAAGTCGAAGTGCTGGGAATCCTCATCCGCAGCGAAGCGCGTCTCGTGAACGGCCGCTACGAATTCAGCGTCGCTCAAGCCAACGCCATCCTTGAACTGCGCCTTTACCAGTTGACCGGTCTGGAAATGGACAAGGTCAAAAAGGAATACGACGAACTGGTCGAGAAGATCAAAGACCTGCTCGACATTCTGGCGAAGGAATCCCGAGTGATGCAGATCATGAAGGACGAGCTGCAGGCGATCAAAGCGAAGCACGCCGGCCCGCGCAGAACCGAACTCGTGCCCGACGAAGGTGAAATGGCGATCGAAGATCTGATCGCCAACGAGGGAGTCATCATCACCCTCACGCACGCCGGCCTAGTCAAGCGCACGAACATCTCCGAATACCGTTCGCAACGCCGCGGCGGCAAAGGCGTCATCGGCATGTCCACGCGGGAGACCTCGGTTGTTGGCGGCAAGGACGCTGATTTCATCGAGCACCTGTTCACCGCGAGCACGCACGACTATTTGATGTTCTTCACAAACTCCGGCCGTGTGTATGTCGAACGCGTTCACGAAGTGCCGGATCTGGGGCGCACCTCCAAAGGGCGCAACATCGCGAACGTTCTCGAACTTCGGGCCGACGAAAAAATCGCAGCGCTGATCCGCATCGTTGCCGTTCGAAATGAAGAGAAGGAAGACATCACCCTGCTCCAGGATCTGAACCTCTTTTTCGCGACCAAGAACGGCACGGTGAAGAAGACCAAGCTGCCTGATTTTTCCAACGTGCGGAAGGGCGGCATCATCGCCATCGGCATCAACGAGGGCGACGCACTGATCGAGGTGAAGCAGACTTCCGGCGACGACGACATCGTTTTGATCACGCACAAAGGCAAAAGCATCCGTTTCCACGAAAGCGGCGTCCGCACGATGGGCCGGCCCGCTGCGGGTGTTCGCGGCATCAACCTGTCCAAGAGCGATGAACTCGTCGCGGCGGCGATCGTTGTTTCTGACGCGACACTGCTTGTAGCCGGAGAAAATGGCATCGGCAAGCGGACCGTGTTTGATGAATACCGCGTCCAGTCCCGTGGCGGCAAAGGCATCATCACAATGAAAACCACCGACAAGACCGGCGGCATTGTCGGCGCACTGACAGTTCATGAGCACGATGAAATCATGCTCATCACCAACGGCGGCCAGATGGTGCGCACCAAGGTCGATCAGATCCGTGAGGCCGGACGCAACACCATGGGTGTCCGCCTGATCAACATGGACAAGAACGACAAGCTCCAGGCCATCGCGCGCGTCATCGATGAAGATGAAGACGGCAACGATTCGCCCGAAGGAGAAACCGGTGAGTCACCCGCAGGAAGTGACGGGCCCGATTCGAATACCGAGCCCGTAACCGAGAACGGTCAGGAGTAAACGATTCAGTCAGAACTTGTGAACGGCACTCGATACACCGGGTGCCGTTTTTTTTACCTGTCGCAGATTCACGAACGCGCGGCCACTCCACCCTCTCCCGCTTAATTCGGAATCACTGGCGATGGGTGGGTGACTCCAATCGGTACGCTCACCCTGTCAGTTCTTCCCCTTCGCTCCCGCCACAAGCACCGCCTGCAACTGCTCGCGCAGTTGGTCACGTTCGAGGATGGTCGCCCCACGCGGTACGCGAATGAGTTCGCCAAAGGTCATTTCACAACGCGAGAAGGGTAGCGGGATTTGAAAACGGTCCCAGCTCTTGACCCGGATTTTCCACCCGAGCCGGCAGGAGTAGGGAATGATCGGCAGGCCGGTGACCTGGGCAAGCGCTATCACGCCGTCCTGCACGATGTGGCGCGGTCCACGCGGACCATCGGGCGTCACCGCCAGATCATAGCCACGCCCGGCCCAGGAGGCCAACTCGAGCAATGCCTGCGCACCGCGCCGACTGGAGGATCCCCGCACTGCCTGCACTCCGAAGGAATCGAGAATGGCGGCAAGAAACGCGCCGTCCCTGCTCGCGCTGATAAGTGCCGCCAGGTGCTCTTGTGGGTGATCCGGGCGAACAAAGCTTTCATAAACCTTCATGCACAAACCCAACCGGTCGTGCCAGAGCGCGAAGATGACGGGTTCGTCAGGAAGGCACGCATGGCTGTGTCCGCCATTGATGCGATAGCGTAGCGTCTTTGCGAGCAAACGCATGCCGTTCGCCACCACGCAGGCGAGCGCGCACTGACCGCGTGAGGGAGCACTCGGCACCACCACACCGTCAACGCGTTTTTTGGACCCACGATCTGTATTGGAAGATTTCAAAGGACCGCAATTATCTGGTCAGTTCGCATTTTCTACTTCTTTGAACTCACCGCATCAAAGACCAACTCAATGAGCTCGCGTTCAGTTGCTTCACAGACCTGTAACAGATTGGACATGGGCAGACGAGATCCTTCCCGCCGTGGGACCGGCAGCACCACCGAACGAAATCGATAGCCTTGCGAGAGGGTTCGAAGAAAAGGACTCCACCCGGCGCTTCCGGGTTTGCAAGTCGAACGGGGTTCAAAACGCCCGAACGGAAGCCCCTATCAGAAATGTCGGGAGCGAGCGACGAACCAGGCGTCGGTTCCGACCCGACTCCAGACACAGATCAGGAATAACCGTCCGACCAATTACCAACCACCGGAACCCGAAACCTAGGTGCCGTTTTCTTATGCAAAGCACGGGAACCACCTCGAAAAATGACGGGCATTTCAACGTCGTAGTCAACGTCATTTCATGCTCTCGCGCAAATTGATCAATACCTCGTCGGCAGCGTCCACGCGGATGAATCCCAGCCGGGAATGCTCGATGTCCATGATCACGCACCCTCCGGTTTCAACGTGTTCATTTCCGGCGCGTTTTTGAATCAATGACCTCAGGAGGCGAATAATTACGCTACGGAGGAGGCGGTCATTGTTAGGTATGGTTTGTTTTTGGTGCGCCGGTTTTTGGTTTTCTTCCCGGCGCCGGTTTCGCTGGGCAAGTTTCT
>JBDNGP010000066.1:0-7548 GCA_041689265.1 Verrucomicrobiota bacterium | reverse complement strand
CCGAACCGCCCCCGCGGGGGCGGTTGGGGAAGAAGGCAAAGCCGGCGACAAAGCCGCCTTTACCCAAAACTAAAAACCTGATAAACCAACCCACAACAAAACAAGAGAATCTCAGCTCCAAGAAACTCAGTACACTTCAGAGCGGCGGCGGGTAAGATTTCGGTAGGAGTGGTTGGCAGCGCCCTCCGCTCCACGTATACGGTGTGGTAGCCGTAGGCGAGATTTCGGTAGGAGTGGTTGACTATTGCGGTTGCTTCGGCCTTTTGTGCGGTGTTAGCCGCATACGATTAGCTTTGAGGCAGGTTGGTTGACTCACGTGCGTTATTCACCGCTCTCCATTACCAGCACGGTGCTATAGTGGGCCTTGTCCGTGGACCAGATGGCCTCCTCGGGCGTGTCGTGGTCGACTTCCGTCCACTCATTGGTCTGGGTGTCGACCAGGGAGATTTTCAGCCCGTTGTCGGCAGCCGTGCGCACGAACGACCTCCAGAGGCGCTTGCCTCCCTCCAGATGCTCAAAATCGGACACCACGCCGCCAAGGCTGCGCACGTAATGGATGTACCACTGCGTCGTCACACCGAAGCGAGCATAGCCCTCGCGGATGCGCAGTCGACTCGCCTGCATGTAGCCTTTGATGCCTGAATCATGCAGGGCGACGACCATAACTGGCAACATGCCTGCACGGGGCGGGTGTGCGATGTCCTTCTGGTCAAAGACAAAACCGAAGTTTCCGAAAGTAGAGATCACGTAGGAGTATTGACGGTCCTCACCCACGGAGCGGTACGAGCGGTAGTTGTCCGGTGAAATGCGCTGAAACTTCGCATCCGCCTGGTAGGCGAGTTTCCCAGGGTAATACTGCGGCGACTCCTTGAGGCTCCCCACGGTCGGCAGGTCTTCCAGCAGGCTGGACACAATTTTAGATGAACGGCTCATAGGTCAAAATGTATCCGCCAACAGCAGAAGCGAGTCAACGAGTAAGTCACCGGCGCTCATTCGTAGCGGGCCGATCCCTGCTGCGACAACAGGAGCATCAGAATGTCAGGTGAGTCTAAAGGAATCTAGGAATGCCTCGGTGTATTTGCATCCGTTCCAAACTGTAGTCGGTGGGCTTTGTGCTCTGGTTCTGATCCCACGTTTCAATCCAGGCGAACCGGCGGTGATCTTCGGTAAATCTTGGGCAAGTGAACATGGCCTCCTTGGTCCAGCTTGGTCCTGCCACGGGTGTTAGAAAGACAGCTTAGTTTTGGAATGCGGTGTTCGCCCTCGTGGAGCGGAGGGTGCTGTTTCATATCTGAAATCGACGGTCTCCTGCCTGCCAGTGATGAGGTAATGGCCGGAAGCCACCACGACTTAATACTTATGCCAACGTCTCAAAAAGTGCCCGCTCCCTGGTCCAAGTGGTGTACCACCGGTTGCCACTCGCCGACCACGAAGAAGAACGCGCTGCTAAAATGCTTCAACAGCGGCCACGTGCGGGGATACTTCAGCGACATTCCGCTGCGGCCCGATCTCGACCACACGCATTCGATGTACCCGTCCATTGATCACCTGGTCGATCCCACCGTCCACACGGAGACCGTGGTGGAGGCCCGGATCATCAACGACATGAAATCTCACCTTAGTGAGGACGAGTTCTGGCGCGTCGTCGAGCATCTGTTTGCCGTGGGCCTCCAGAAGGGGAAACTAAGGCCGCCTTTCGGCAAACGACTGCCAAAGGGGTGGAGTCCGGAAAAACACTATCGGAAAACAAGACCATCGACCTGAGCGCGTGCTGGTTACCGCCAAACCGATCAGGATGTTGAAGTCGATCAACACAACGTGAGTGGGTTGTGATGGATGACAGCTGGAAGCCCAGCTCAGTCTCAGGTAGTTAGCCCACGAAGCGTCCCCAGGATGTCGACCATCCCGGATGTGTCCAGGGCGCAGTAGGTTTCGAGATCGCGGCGCACACGCTCACGGTCGGCAGGATCAACATCGCCGAACGTCACGCGCAGGAATTCACGGCTGGCCATCCCGCCGTCACCAATCTCCAGACCCTCGTAGCCCTGGCCGGTCAGCGCTGGCAGGACCCTCTTCATCGACGCCGATCCGCGTTGATCACGATGGTAGTAGTGGAATTTCCGGAACGGTTCCAGGAGGTCAACGATGCGCGGTTCAACGGACTCCAGCCAGGGCCTGAACTCCGGGAGCAGGACACAACACTCCCGCAGTACGCGCAGCTCGAAGGACGCGTTGTAGGCGACGACCGAGCCGTTCGGCTCGATCAGCCCGCACAAGGCATCCATGAGCGCCCTCCGTGGATCTGCGGAGCCGTCGGCCAAGAATGAGTGATGGACCGGGTCAGCATCAGGTGTCGCCTGGACATGCAGGCTGAATTGAAACGGCGTCTGGCCGTAAGGGGAGGTGCCATCGTAGACGGGAATCGCCGGATTGATCGTCTCGAAGTCCAGGAAATGAGCCGGGTATTTGATCCGCTCCAGGAACGCGCGGATCGCGGGGCGATCAACATGGGTCTGGCCTGAGCGCAGAGAGGCGATCTGAATCGCCTGCCTGTCCGTCAGCGCTACGTCATCCGGGATCTCGTGGATCGAGTGAACGCCCTGGCGGAACAACTGGTGGGATCGTTCACCACCACGACAGAGATCAAATATGCTGTGGTCCGGCAGGAATGACCAGCACCGGTCCTTGAGCGGGCAGGGGTATGGATCGTCGCAGTGTTTGCCAATATCCACTTCGGGTGACGCAGGCTGTCGGTTGACACGGGCCAGATCGTCCAGTCGGTCCTCGATGCCACGGGTGAGCGCCCGGACTTGTGGTGTGACGTTCGCCCGCTCGAAGAGCCGCGCGGGATAGAGATCACCGTGACGGACATAATCTGAATTCAGGTGCATGAGGATACACCGACGGAGCTTCACCTCAGCACCCGCAAGGACATGGGCCTGGAAGGCGAGGTCATGCAGGTGGACATCCTTGACCCCGGTCGTCGACTTGACCTCGACCAGGTCCCATTGGTCATCGCCAGCGGGTATCATGATGTCCACCCGGCAGGATGCGCCGTTGAAGCGGAACGCCGCCTCGAAGATGGGCCTCCGTTGATCCAGTGCGGCCTGCGTGTCGGTGATCGCCTGCTCTGGATCGGCATCGTGGTTGATCAGGATGCCATCAGGGTGGAGCGTGCGCGCCAGCCGTCCAACTTCAGCGCCCTGATCGAATACCGCCTGGGTTGCCGCGTCCGTGGCCGGGCGTGCAGACGGGGCGTTGTGCAGGTGCCAGAGCAGTTTGGAGCACTGGAGTCCGGCGAGGTACTTCGATTTGGAGATCATTTACATTCCACCTTCTTCTGGCTCTCATCCGCATGAGCTGGCTCCGCCGAACCCTGATCCAATTCTGAGGCAGTGGACGGCGAAAGCGGAATTACATTCGTGAGTTGTTGAGGACGAATACTGAACCATTCTTCCGCTGCTTCACGCGTGACCGTATCGGCTTTGCACCAGTAATGTTTCTCAAACTGTTTCAAGCTGGTCCCCATTTCTTTGGTTGCTTCACCGTGGTTGTCATGAAGTTTAAAATGGTACGTTGCAAAGCTGTGGCGCGGTGCATTGGTGCGCCAGACGATGCCGGTTTTCCGAGTGAGAAACCGGGGTAGCTCGGCCAACCGGTCGTTCGCCGATTTGGTCTTCATGAGCCACCAACCCGGCATGACCGTGCCATCGTGCTTCTGATATTTGAGGAGCCAGTCCCGAAGATTTTCTGTCAGCTTCAAGGTCCGCTCCTTTCCGGTCTTCGTTTTCGCAGCTTCAATGAAAACGTATCCTGTCTTAAATGCACGCTGAATGTCGCGCCACATCAACCGGGCGATCTCCGCCCTCCTGAGCCCGCTGAAGAGCCACAACGCAATGGCCGGAACCAGGTCAGAGGATTCCTCAGCAAGTCGGGACAGCAATTGTCGCGCTTCCCACGGTTCAAAAATATGAATGGGACTGCGGATCTCTTTTCGACGGACCACCTTCTTGGTTGGGTTGAAATCCTGTGGGACCCACCGGCGAAGCTGTGCCTCCCGGTAGAGCAGTGAGATGACGGCCAGGATGTCATTGCTGGTTTTCGGTTTCCAAACCTTGTTGTGTTGGCCAACAAAATCGGTCAGCATGGCGGCATCCACATCGGTCAGTTGGGCGTTCGGAAAATAGCCGATGAAATGGGAGAGTGACAACTTCTCGTTCACATAGCGTTTGTCACTAACGCGCCTGGCCTCCCGTTCCAGGAACTCCGCAACAGCGCCCGCGATGGACTTCGGGATGATCGGCTTGTCCGGCTTGTTTTGTTTCCAGTGCTGACAGGCCGCCAACAGGTCATCAGGCGTCCCCAGAATTCTGACCGCTTGAGCGAGGAGAGATGACGCCGGGAACAGGCTGAGCCCGGTTGGGTTCAGCTGCTCCAGTGATTTTTTGATTTCCAGCTTCAACCCGTCGAGGGAGACCATGTCTACCGGGTGACCCTGCATGAGTTCATCGGCGATCTCCTTTGCATGTTTCCTGGCCTTGGCGATGTTTGAAAACGATTTCTGTTTTCGCCTTCCAGACCGGTAGTCCATGACCACGTAGCGGGTGTAGGGCACACCTTTTTTGCGCTGGATGAAGGGCCGGATGTTGATCACCACATTGCCGCTTCTAACTTCTATGATTTTTTTCACACCAGTAAGAACAGGATTACTGGTTGCGGTGAAGAGGTGTTGAGAAAGTGTTGAGAAAAAGGCCTGATTCAGGGGCGATTCACGAAAACACAGTGGTTTCCGTTGCTTTTTTTGTATACGCCGTCCCGTGCGATGCGGGGCGGCTTTTCTTTGCTGGTGGTGGTCAGCTCGCTTTGGCTGCCAGTTTCTGTTCGTTCATCAAGAAATCGAGGTAGCCGGTCAGGCGCGTTTTCAACTCCTTGCGGCAGATGATCGGATTTGGCTCTCCACCGCACCAATCTGCTCCCTGATCAAGGTTCACCACATCGCCCATGTCGGGCGGATGTGGGCCAAACCTCCGTTTAAGGTCATTCGCGCTGACGCTTCCGGCACCTTTGTACTGGTTGGTCTGGAAGGCCAGGGGGAGACACTGATTGATGGATCTTGGCGGCCAGTCAGAGCAGGAGAGATCTGCCTTCTACCGGCCTTTGCTCACACGGGTATTCGTGCTGCCAACAAGCATGTCTGGAATTTCGCCTGGGTTCGGTACGAAGAAACACGCGAAATATCGCCGATTCTCTCGTCGAGCAGTCCTGTTATTCATCAGGGAAACGTCCGCCCATTGAGTCATGCCATCGCCGGACTTCACGCAGAGTTGTCGGACGAAAACTCAGATCCATCCTCCCTTCATCATTGGGTGGAGTTGATCCATGGATTCGTTGCCCGGGCCGCCAGACCCTATCAGGGCGATGATCGGCTCTGGAGGGTTTGGGAAGAGGTGGAGAAAAATTTGGCACGCGGTTGGAATCTGAACGGATTGGCTGGAATTGCCCATCTCAGCACGGAGCACTTGCGCCGACTTTGTCGGGAACAATTGGGGCGAAGTCCCGTTCAGCAAGTCACTTATCTGAGAATGCGCCGCGCCGTGGATTTGCTCACCACCACCGACGACAAAGTGGAGACGATCGCCCATGCCATCGGCTATGAAAGCCCCTTCACCTTTTCAAATGCCTTCAAGCGGTGGACCGGCCGCCGACCGACAGACTATCGGGAAGTTCGTGAGAGAAAATGAAATGAATGAGAATGTGGATTTGCAGCATGGAGCCCGGTTCGTATCTGGCGCAGATTCCATTCTCACAAAGCCCACAGTCATGAAACACCGCATTCATTCGATTCTTTTGCTTCTCCTCGCATCCGCAACGCTGGCATCCGCGCAGCAAAGTTCCGAGGCCGTCTCGATCTTCGACGGCACGACGCTGAAGGGCTGGAGTTTTGACCCGGCGATCTGGCGGGTTGAAGATGGGATGATCGTTGGCGGTTCCATGACTGAGAAAATCAAGGAGAACTACTTCATTGCCACCGACAAGAGCTACCAGAACTTTGAACTCCAACTGAAGATCCGGTGCAGCGGAGATCCAAAAACCGGGCTGATCAACAGCGGTATCCAAATTCGCAGCCAACGCGTTCCCGGTGGCGCTCATATGGCGGGGTATCAGGTGGACTGCGGGGACACCTGGTTTGGGAAGATATACGACGAATTTCGCCGGAACGCGGTCATCGCCGAGCAGGTTGACAAAGCGGCGTTGGACAAGGTGGTCGATGTGTTCGGTTGGAACGAGTATCGGATTCGCGCAGAGGGACCACGCATTCGAGTGTGGATCAATGCTGTGCTTGCGACGGATTACACGGAGGAAAATATGAACATAGCGCTCAATGGCCAGATTGCGCCGCAGGTTCACTCCGGGGGCGTCGCGCTGGTACAAGTCAAAGACATAACGATCGTGGAACTTCCTTCGACACCTGACGCGCCGACCTGGGAGTCGTTGGGCGGAGTCGAGGAGGCCCTGAAAAAGGCTTTGCCACCACCGAGAAATTCACCGGCGATTCCTGTTCCGCCCAAAGGAGAGGATCGCGTCAATTTCGATTTCGAAACCGGAGATCTCCAAGGATGGTACATCGCAGAAGGCTGGTTCGGGCATCTCGTGGCAAACAACACGCGGACTCGCAATGGCAACCTTCGCATGAACAAAGAAGGGCAGTTTTATCTTGGAACGCTCGAAGTTGACGCAAGTGGAACGGCCACCGACTTGCAGACGGGTGTTTTGGAATCTCCGGTATTTCAGCTTTCGAATCCCAAGATTCAGTTCGCCGTTTCAGGAGGCCGTCACGACAACACGTATGTCGCTCTATGCACTCTGGATGGGAACGAAGTCAGGACAGCATCCGCCGCGAATTCTGAAATCTTTACCGCGAAAACGTGGGAGGTTCCGGAGCTGGTCGGCCAACCCGTGTTTGTTCGCCTCGTCGATCAAAATCAAGGGGGATGGGGACACATCGTCTTGGATGCGTTCAGCGCGCAGGGAAAACTGCTTCCTGAGGAAACAAACAAACGTCAGTCACTGGCCAAGCCGCTGAAGCCAGCTGAGGATGCCAAGGCTCAGTCTCGTCCCCAAAAGAAGATGCAGTCTGCGCGCGTCAAAGCTTGGAGCCCGGCCGAGGAGCTTGCCGGGTTCACCGTGCCCGATGGGTTCGTGATCGAGCTCGTTGCTTCGGAGGAACATGGCATAATCAATCCCATCGATCTGACCTTCGACGACGCGGGCCGACTCTGGACGCAGACCGCGCAGATGTATCCGCTCGACCCGATCAGTGGCATTCAATGGAATGAATTCCTGCGTCTGATGGCCGACGAGGAGACACAGAACACCCATCCCGAGTTCAAACGAATCAAGGATCTCTACTGATCTGTACTGGAAAAAATGGACAGGGGATTCTCTTAGAAAGAGAATTGAAAAATGAAGCGACGACGACATAGCCAGGAATTCAAGAAAGAGGCGGTTCGTTACATGGTCATGGAAGGGGAGAGCGCGCCCTCGGTG
>JBDNGP010000065.1:0-13981 GCA_041689265.1 Verrucomicrobiota bacterium | reverse complement strand
GGCCACTGCTGGCGCACTCTCTCCTTCCATGACCATGTAACGAACCGCCTCTTTCTTGAATTCCTGGCTATGTCGTCGTCGCTTCATTTTTCAATTCTCTTTCTAAGAGAATCCCCTGTCCATTTTTTCCAGTACAGATCAGTCGGCGCGCGGGTGAATGGAGCCGGGGCGGAACGACCGCCGCCGCGAGCCGCCGATGGAAGCGGACCGCGCATACGATGCCCGTCAACTGCCGCTTGTGACGTGCGCGAGGATTGCGGAGCGAAGCGGGCGCGGGCGGATGGGAGACGGGGCCGACCGGCGGCCCGCGCAGCGCAGCAACCCTCGCGTTGGTCACGGCGAAATCAGAGTTGCCAACAGGTCGTCAGGAAATCTCCGTGGTCGTCAGTCGCGCCGGTTCCTCAAGAATGTCCATGATGGCCTTCGCGCAATAAACCCGGTCGCGCTTCGCCTCGCTGATCTGGGTCAGCGCCTTGATCTTCTCCAATTGTGCGATGGCACGCATCACCGTGTTGTAGGCGATGTTCAACTCGTCCTCGACCCCGCGTGGTGTCAGAAACGGATTGGCTCCGATCAGGTCGAGCATCTGCAGGGCAACTTTGGTGCCCGACTGGCCGGAGAGTTTTTCACGCCAGCCGGTGAGCTGCCGGTTGATTCGTTCCGCCCTGCTCAGCGCGTCTTCGGATTGCCGAGCCACGCCGTTCAGAAAATACTGCACCCAGCCTTCCCAATCGGCGTGTTCCGAAACATTCCTCAGACCGGCGTAATAGTCCGCCCGCGTCGCCTCGAAGAAGGCGGACAGGTAGAGCAACGGCACGGGCAGGATGTCGCGCTGGCACAATTGCAGGGTGATGAGCAGGCGGCCGACGCGGCCGTTGCCGTCGAGAAACGGGTGGATCGCCTCAAATTGATAGTGGGCCAACGCCACATGAACGAGTGGTGGCAGCATGCGTTCGTGCAGAAATTTTTCCCACGCGGACAGATGCTCGCCGAGCGTGTCGGGTGGTGGCGGAACGTACTTCGCCTGTGCGAGCGTTTCGCCGGGACGACCGATCCAGTTCTGCGTGCTCCGGAATTCACCGGGTGTGGCGTGACCGCCACGCACGCCGGTCATCAAATGTTCATGCAACTCACGCACGAGGCGCAGGGACATGGGCAGCGACTGCAACCGTTTCAAACCGTGCTCCAGCGCGGTGACGTAGTTGCCCACTTCGCGCAAGTCATCGGGACTTCGATCCACCGACGCCCCGGCTTCTGCCGCGAGCAACTCGCCCAACGTCGCCTGGGTGCCTTCGATGCGGCTGGACAGGACTGCTTCGCGACGGATGAACGGCCGGATCAACAGGTGCGGATTGGGCAGCCGTTTTCCCTCGCCCGCCAGACGTCCCACCAGCATCGAAGCGTCTGCGAGCGCGGCTGCCAGCGCCGGAGACCAGTTCAATTCCGGCGGCAACGGATTGGGATGAAAGGCACGATAGCCTTCCAACGTCTTGATCCAGCGCCCGGATAAAACTTTCCCGGAAGCCGCTTTAACTGACTTTTTTGCCATGCCGGAGACAGAATTCCACTGTTTCATTGTTTTGGCAATTATTGAAACAATGGCGTTTGCTATTTCAGGCAGTTGAAACTTCGTTCCGTGTTGTTTTAGGGGCTTCCTCCCAACCCACCGTTGATGCACCCGTTTGCTGTATCATCGGAATGATGTTCCCGGACAACGCGTTCTCTTCGTATTTCTCCAATGACGGCAGGGTCACCAGGGCGCGCTTCGCGTAGGCGCGATGGACCGCCTTGCTGTTGTGCCCGAGCGCCTCCTGCGCGAACCGCTCCGGGTAGCCCGCTTTCCGCGCACGCTCGGCCCACGCGTATCGGTAGGAATGGAGGCTGATGCCTTCCAATCCCAGTTGGAGGCAGCGTCTCCGAAACTGTTTGGCCCGGTGCTTCTCGTGCAGTTCAGAAATCCGGGGAAACAAGCAACCAGCTCTCGGTAGACAGCGAAGTATCTCTACCACAGTATCACCAAAGGCGATTTGAGCGGGCGTTCCGGTCTTCGTCCTCTCGTAGCACAGCGTCTGGCACGTCCAGTCGATGTTTGAAGCCTCTATTGTGGCAAGGTCCGTCTGGGAGGCCCCGAAGTGCCAGAGAAGTTCGTAGTAGGCATACCACTCCGGGTTTCTTTCTGCGGCGAGTATCTTGCGATGCTCGTCCAGAGTGATCGCGCGCTTGTCTCGATAGGCAACCTTCGGCCAGCGGTTGCGCGGGATGAGCGGCCAAGGCAACCAGCCCATGTCCACCGCGTAGTTGTGTATTCTCCGCAGGTACACGTTGGTTGACACTGTTCCCGCTTCCATGGCCCGGAGGAGATGCTCCGCCCGCGTTTCAAAAAGGGGGAGATTCCGGATCATGTCGAACGCCGGATCACGAACGGCGTACAACCATCGCTCCCGGGTGGTGCCGCTTCTCGATTTGACGATCTCATTCATGGGAACCGCCCATGTCCGTTTGCTTACCTCCAGATCGGAAGCGGCGAGATAGGTTCGTGCGATTTGAAGATTGAGCTGCGGTTGGCGCACGGCCTCGTTGCGGGCGGTCAGGAGCGTGAGGGCTTCCGTTCGGCTACGGGTGCCCAGACTCGTCTGTTTGCGGGTCTCCGTATCTTCGAGGTAGTATATGCCCCCCCGCTTGCGGCGGTAGAGGATGAATCGGCGTTTCATAGGTTCAGACGTTTTGTCCGAAGTCTATGAGACCGGGCGTGGCGGTGGGTGTATCAGCTACACCAAACGGGCGGCGAATCCCGCTCTTACGAGTGATGGCCGGGTAATACCGGTGCGGTTGTTGAGTCGTGGCCCGGTACTGATTTCACTGGCACTTTCACTGGCACCTGCCTCCTCTGGTTGATGTAACCTGTTGTTTCTGAAAATTTTAAGAGTGGAGCCAGTTGTCGGGATCGAACCGACGACCGACGGTTTACAAAACCGTTGCTCTACCGCTGAGCTAAACTGGCAAAACCTTAATAAAAGCCTTTGTTTACAGGCTATTTTGAACTTTTACCGACTTGGCCTTGTGGCGCGTCATTACTGCATTGCGACGTGTTACTTGTCGGAAAGTGTCGGAATTTTCCTTCGCCAATGGACGGCAAAAAATCGGCCAGACGGTTTGTGCAACCTTTGCTTGCTGGCGTGTTCCGACGGTTCATGTCGGAATACATAGCCGGGCCTGATAGTGCGCTGCAAGTCATAACCGTCGTCGATTGATAGCAGGGTGATGTTCAGCTTGCGCTGATCGGCCTGGGTGTGTTTTGGTTCTCCCGTGATGCGAGAACATCAACCGTCATTTGTGGTCGGCCTACTAAGCTGTGACGAAAAACACAAAACCAAGTCCGCCATTTTGGATAGTCGTTACAGGTAGTGCTGATCGACAACAAGGTTCTCGCCTTCCAGGGTGGCGGACTTTTTTTGAAAGGTCAGAGTTATGCGAACGGTCCTCGTTAAAGACAACCACTCGACTGGGAACACCAGCCTTGCCGATCCGAGAGCTAGGCCCGGCAAGCTGAGCGACTCCGTGACGGCGAAACGAATTCACGGCGTTCCTGACAATGTGACGGCGGCCGAAGTGGTTTTGCTGTGGAGCCAGACGTCCGACTTGACGTGGCTTGGTGGCGAAGGTGACACACTCAGCCGCGGTCGGTTTGAATTCGAGTTCAGCGAACTTGGAATCGGCCGGATATTGATGAAATAATTCTCCCGTAAAGCTCCCTCCCTGCGAGCGCCCGGCACGGCTATACTGTGCCGGGTTTTTTGTGCCCGTAATCATCGGCCACTTACAAAAAAAAGTCCCGGCCGTCGCTACCCGCCAAGGTTCGACGACCGGGTTTTTCGCGCCAGGCTGAAAAACTTTAACCCACCACGCGGAGGGGAAAGACCCGGCGAAATTTTAACCCAAACTCGCGATGATGCTTTCCAAGTCCTCGAGCAGCGGACCTGGGTCCGGCGCAGATTCGCAGAGCTTACGCGCTTCGGCAACGATGGCCCTGAACTCCGGTTCCAGTTCGCTGAGCGAGCGTTGCAAGTAGCCTGAAAGACGGCCAGCCGACGCGCCAACAGGGTCTCCGGCGGCCTGATTCGCGACGATCGACAGATCGCCAGGCGGCGTGCCGCCTGCGGAGACCAAAAGCAAAATGCGCTCGTCGAATAGATGCGCATGGCCTCTTGCGGTTTGGTGGTAACTCCGGACGTTGACGACGCGTTCGGCCAGTCGCCGAGCATCGTCAACCGCTTGAGTCGCCGGTCGTCGTGACTCGTGCCACGCGTTGTTTTTTTGACGAAGAGCCTCCTGCTCAGATTTGAACCGGGTTTCCAGTTCCAGAATTTCGGCAGCTTGGCGCTCGCCTTCGGACGGCGGCGGTTCAGGAGGCTGGACGGTCTTCTTGCGTGGCATTTCGACCATTTCGGCCATCGTTTTGAGTTGGTTGGACATAATGTTTTTTTGAAATTAGTCAGTGAGTTTTCCGCCGTTCCTCATGAAGTCGGATTTGGCCTGCGGGGACAACCTTGAAAAGCTCGTCCGGGCCATAATTTTGTCGCCGTTTTCAAGATCGCCTGCGCCCGTTGGAAGCGGACGGCAACCCGTCCCGGCTAGGATTGTCGCGGCCTGTCGCGATGCCGCACTTTTGATTTGCGCACTTGGATTCGCTTTGAAAGATTCAAGCTCGGCGGCCAATGTTTTGTAACCGTCGGACAGCGCGCTGAGTTGACCGTGAAGCTGCCTGTTCTCCGATTGAAGTTCGTATACGCTCGGCAACGGCAACGCGCTAGATGCGGCGCCAGGCTTCGGGCTTGACGCCGTGAGCGTGCGTGACGATGCGTCGCCGGTCAGTTGGATTTTCGCCTGCGGACGTTTCCAACTGGTGAAGAACGCCGTCATCTTTTGAATCAATGACGGCCCGCCCATCTTGACACGCTCGCCCTTGGAAACGGTGGACTGCTGGCTGGTGACACCAGCAATCTTTAGCGCCTCTTGGGATCGTGACGAAAGCCGTTCCAAAGCGTGACCGCGTGTGTGTGCGTTCGGTGATCCCAAACGCCCGATATGAAGTTTTGCCCCGGTGTCCATGATGATTTTTTTAGCAGGTGGGTTGAAGTTCGAGCGCGACAAGCTGACGAACTTCGTCGGCCTGCGATGGCAGAAAGAACAAGTTCTTCAATTTGCCAGATCTGTTGACCGCGACTGGACTCAATTTTCCGGCGTTTGCCAGTTTGATGATCTGGCCGACCGGCACGTCAGCCAGCCTTGAAAGTTGCGTGCTGCTAAGGAGTTCGTTTCGCATGTTTCTTTGGTCGCAATCATTGTGTGATTGTCCAGAACTTTTTGCGGTTTGAAATTTCAGCGCGTCCATTCGGCGCTCAGTTTTTGGAACTCTTCCAGGATGGCGTCGTTTAACCGCTTGCCGTAAACCCGGGCACCTCGCACATCGAGGCCAGCCGCCGCATTAGGATATTCAACTTCGAGCTTTTGCCGTAAGATGCTTTTAACCCTGGCGGCAACCGCTGAGTGACGGGATTGAACATAAGCCATCGGGACCAACCTGCGCTCGTCGCGGTCGTTGCGCAGTCGCAACCGCCGGACTTCCTCAAAAAGTTTTGCGTCTTTAAGCGTTCCCGAATCTTGGATTTTTGCGCCGGTGGCCAAGAATTTCCGCAAGTCCTCGAGCAACTTTGCGCGATAGATCCGGCCGCCTCGAAAGGCTTCGGAGCCGCCGTTTTTTAAGTGCCGCAGAACGTCGATTGAAATTTTCGTGGATGCCGAACAAGCCCTTAGCGAATCCCATGACTTTGGTGTTTTCATAAAATTGTGCGCGTTTTTGTTTTTTTAGGTCTCATAAAGAGCGTGCAAAATGACTTGTAACCCGCCGTCCACCACTAGGAAAAAGATTCCTTACCGGGGGGGGGGTCCACTCACCATCGAAAGCCTTCGCGTGGCCACGTGGTAACTTCCTCGACCTTCGGCGCGGACTTGGCCAGCTCAACCCGCTGCCGCCCGCCCAGGACGCAGCTATACAGAACTTCGAAATCTTGCGCCAGAAGCTCGGCAATCCGCTGATCGTCAGAAGAATCAAATACCCAAACAGTGTGCCTCTCGCGTTCGGCCAAACTCTCGTGATGATGCTGCCCTTTCATCCTCGGTCCTCCTTTATTGGCTCGCACTTCGTCGCCCTAAGCCCATAGGCGCGCAGCAATGCCTTCAAGGCCGCACGCAATCGCGCTTCGGGTGTCCGGCGCAGTCGGTCGTTCGGTAGTGGCGCCAGGACGATGAGGAACGCGGGTGGTTTCATTTTGGAGATTTAATCGCAAGCAGCGACTTTGGGTTAACTCCTCGCCTGACAAGTTCGGCTTTGAGTGCTTCGGCATCGACGTTGATTTGATCGATTGCGCTTTGGTCTCGATCGGTAAGCGCCCCCGCGATGTCCCTTGACCGGATACTCGCGCACGTCTGTGGAAACTTTTTGAACGCAGCCTTCAGGAATTCGTCCGGCAGCTCGTCGAGGCTCTCTCGCGAATAAGCGGATGACACTGACGGCTTGCCCTTGCGTTTCGGCTTCGGCGTCTCGTTGCTTGGCTTGGAAGAAGAAAAATCCCCACAAAAAGAATTCTCCGTTGGGTCTAGGGCAGCCTTTAAATACTCCGGATCGATTGGGTCCTCCGCTTCCGATTCTTTGCCCCAATCGATTGGCTTCGAATCATGGGTGATGTTCTGTTTCGCCGGACACTGGTTCTTAATTACAGGTTCTTTCTGGTTTAAGACAGGTTGGGGGGACACTGGTGTCCACCGTTCGGGACGTACACGTCCACCGTTCGCCCCTGGATGTCCACCGTTCGCCCCTGGATGTCCACCGTTCGTCTTACGGTTAACAGGTGTTAGCGGTGGACGTACATGTCCACCGCTTTCATCGTCTTCTGTTTCATCGCCGTCCACTTGGAGGAATGGAAGGGCGTACCTCTTTGACCTGCCGACGTGTGTTGTGCCGTCCTCAACAATGATTAGCTCCTTGTTCTCCAACCATCGCATCCAGCGTCCAACCTGTTTTTTGCTCAAACCAGATCGGCAGCCCAGGTAATTGAAGGAGGGATTGCAGAATCCCGAAAAATGATTGTAGCAGTTCGCCAACTCGTAGAGCAGCAGCTTGGCTTGCGGCGGAAGCCCTTCAAATTTAGCCGCGCGGGCCATTGCCCTGAAGCTCATTTACCACCTCCGTCGAAGTTTTGCTGAATCCAGATTCCGACTTTTTGAAAGGCCGCGCGCCGCCTTGGCCGGTCTGCTGGGCGTGCGTTAATGCGTCGCCAGTCGGTGCTTGAAACTGTTTGGGAAAAATGTAGGTTCCTCATGTTCGGTTTTTCTTTCCCCGGTTTGAGCTTGCGACTCAGCCGGGGTTTTTCATGCCCAGCGCCGGGGGTGTGAGTTATGCAGAAACGACAACTCGATGCCGGTCTAACCAACGGTCCAATTCTGACCGGCGATACCGGATCAATTTGGATGTCAATTTGAAGTGTGGGACCCCGCGTGTTGACCGCCACTCGCGCAACGTTCGGGGTTTAATTTGAAGGTAGGCCGCCGCCTCAGATTCGCTTAGCGGCGCGTCACTGCATGTTAGTGTTTGCATGGCGCAACCATCCGCCAAGCCACCTGAACTGTCCGTAACCCGGACAACAAACGGTAAACCTGTCCGAGTTATTTCTTGGGAAGGGAAACGGGGTGCTTTTCAGGAGCCCCAGGCGAGCGCGAGGACACCAAGCCCAGGCGGGTCGCACGCTTGCGCCAGCCGGACGGTTTCAGCGCCTCGCCAGTCTTGGAATTCATCGCGGCGGCAAGCTGCTTGTCGTCGAGCGCGTGGAGTCCTTCCAGAATCCAGCCCAGGGCAAGTTGCCATTTCCAGCGGGCAACCTCGCCGGGATTATTCAACGCACTGTTCAGCCAAGCCGTGAACTTTTGGTCGCCCGCAAGTTGATTGAACGCGCCCGCGTCGGGGGTGCCGTGGAGCGCCCACAAGTCGGCGGAGTAGGCGCGGAAAAGTGTTTCGTTGTCCTGCTTCAAACGCAATGCCTCGAACGTCTGCGGGTATTGCTCACCCAACAGTTTCAAACCGACCGCGTGCGCGTTTGCGCGAATGTCCACCGGGTCCGCGTCGCCGCCTTTGTCGATCAGGATTGGCGGGCTTTGTTCCTCTGCTTCCGTGGCCAGCTGCCGGGATTCCGCTACGATGTAATCGAGCACGAACTTGGAGATTGTTTCATGCCCTTGCGGGATGCTGGCAGCCCACCAAATTTCCGTGAGGCGCTTGGGTGTTCCGCGTGCCGTTTGCCATACTTCAACGCGGTGGCGAGCCTTGACGCCTTCGATTGTCCGCGCCTTCGGGAGAGCCCATTCCTTGACCGCCAACCCTGCCCAAATCTCGACATTGAAAGCCATCGACCCGAATTCGGGAATCGGCACGACGCGGCCTCCTTTCTTGAGCGATGCCGGGGGCGGTAAATCATGTTTAATTCGGATCGCGAACGGTTCGCCGCCTTGAGTGCTAATGCGTTCGGCGTTCATAGACTCAGGCGGTTTTCATTTGAACGATGTTCTTCGGCGTCTTTGGTGAAACGGCGAACCACGTTTCCGCGTCGTCCTTCGTGACCAACTCTCTATAGTGCTTGTTGATCGTGCTTTCAGAATTTCCGGCCTCCATTGCCACGGCTGGCAGGTTTTCAACTTCCGCGCACCGGTATGAAATGAAGCTGTGCCTCAGGGCGTTACCCAGCCATGCCACCGCCGCGTTCGTTGCCATGGCCGCTTGTTCGTCGCCGTAAAGCTCGTGCGCTTGTTGTCGGTTTGCCTCCAATGGCAGCCAGACGAATCCGGAACTTTTCGCCAGAGGTTCAATCCACTGGCGAAGATTGCTTTTCATGGCGACGAATCGACGGCTTGGCGTCCCGCGTTTGCGACCGCGTGCCGTGATTAGCCCCTTCTTAAAATTGATGTCCTGCCAGTCCAGCCGCTCGATCTCCGAACGTCGAAGGCCCGCAAAAGCACCAATCGCGATACACGCTCGAAACTTCGGTGCCGCGTGGTCCAACAACCTTTCAATTTCATCCGGGGTGTAAATAGTGATCTCGCCTTCAGGTGGTTCGATGCGTTCGGTCTTCGCCACCGGGTTCGATGCGTCGGGAATGTAGTTCCGCCGCTCAGCAAAACGGAAAAGTTGGAACACCTTGTTGCGGTAGTTCAACCTGGTGCGCTCGCTGGCCTTAAGTCCGTCAAGCCACCGCTGAACGTCGGCCGTTGTCACGCTGGAAATGTCCACGACAAACGCGGTCGCGAACGCCGTCAGCCTTGAGCGAAGGTCCGCAATCGTGCTTCGTGCGCGTTTGCCGTCTTTGGAATTGAGAACCTCGGCGACGACTTCCGCCACGGTGCGCGGTGTCAGTGTCTCGGAGTTGCGCTTCGCGTAGAATTCAGCCGCCGCGACAATCTTGTCGCCTCCGAGAAGCTCGACGGCCTTCGCGAAATGCGCGGCGGCAATCTCCAAGGGTGCTCCAGTGGCCCGCAGAAGCTCGATTGCGCGTCCGTAGCTTGCGGCATCCGCCGACTTCATCTTGGCCGCTTCGAACTCTCCGGAGGAAAGCTGCTTGCCTATTCGCTTCGCCTCCGCAGTTGCGGCGCCCAGATCCTTGCAGCTGCGCAACCGTCGCCGTCCGTTCGTGTAGTCGGCCACCTCGAAACCGAAGGAACCGTCGGCACGCTTGCGCCGATAGATTTTGACGGCCACGTTGCCGGTCGTCTCGGTGCGTGGCCAGGTGTCTTCTTTTTTCTTCGGGCGTGGTGCTGCTTTCATGGCGCGATACTGTCGGAAAAGTGTCGGAACTTGTCAAGCCGGGGTGTTTTTTCGACGTGTTAGAACATGCGATAAAGTGCTTAAACGCAGCAACTTACAGAGTGAAAAAAAGAGGAGGAAATCCAAGGTTTACAAAACCGTTGCTCTACCGCTGAGCTAAACTGGCGTTGAATTCGGCTCGCGGTTTGAAGTCGGGTGCGAGGTCCGAAGCGTGTCTTGCGACAGAGCGGTGATTAATGCGTTTGATCATCCCGGTGGCAAGCAGTTTCGACGGCATTGCGATTCTGAACAGACGCCGCACTCGGGAAGGCGCGGGCGGTAGGCAGATTGATTCCGAAACTGTGAATGACTTCCGCTTGTTTCCCTGCTGAGGCTTCGGCAGACTCCGCCCCCCAACGATGGATTTGAGCACACTCAACCCGCCTCAACGTGAGGCTGCCCGGACGATTCACGGACCCGTTTTGATTCTCGCGGGCGCGGGCACCGGCAAGACGCGCGTCCTCACTCACCGGGTCGCCTACATGCTCCAGAAAGGGATTTCTCCCGGGCACATTTTGGCGGTGACGTTTACGAACAAGGCGGCGCGCGAAATGTTTTCGCGCGTGATGAAGTTGATCCCCAAGAAAAAACGCGGCGAAGGGGAATCGATCAAGCCGACCATCTGCACGTTCCATTCTCTCGGTGTCCGGATTCTTCGCCGGCACATCGAGAAGCTCGGCTACAAAAAGAATTTCGTCATCTACAGCGGTTCCGAGCAGGAAAGCGCGATGAAGAAGATTCTCTCGTCGATTCATACCGGCGGCGCGAAGATCAAGCCTTGGGATGTGTTGGGTTGGATCAGCAAACACAAAAATGCCGGCGAAAATTCGCGGAAGACAACGGGTGATTCGAACGAGGAACTCGCGCGTCACGTCCGGCGGAAATACGATTCTGCATTGCGCGCGTGCAACGCGGTTGATTTCGACGATCTGTTGATTCTCTCGCTCAAGTTGTTGAAAGAGCATCCGGCGATTCTTGAGGACTGCCGCGACCATTATCGCTACATCATGGTCGACGAATATCAGGATACGAACGCGGCGCAGTTTGAGTTGGTCAACCTGCTCGCCGACAAACATCGGAACTTGTGCGTGGTCGGCGATGATGATCAAAGCATTTATGGCTGGCGCGGGGCGGAGATCGCCAATTTGCTGGATCTGGAGAAACATTATCCGGAGGTCAAGGTGGTGAAGCTGGAGCAAAATTACCGGTCCACGAATGTCATTCTCAAGGCGGCGAACGCGGTGATCAAAAACAACACCCAACGGCGTGGTAAGAATTTATGGTCGGACAATGGTCATGGTGAACTGATCCGGATTGGTGCGTTTGCGCACGAGGAAGAGGAGGCCGAGGCGATCGTTGATAACATCGAATTTCTAAGGCACACGAGAAAGACGCCGTGGAGTGACAACGCCATCTTGGTGCGAACAAATCTCCAGACGCGGCCGCTGGAAATGGCACTTCGGAAATCGCAGGTGCGGTATCGCGTCGTGGGCGGTCAGAGTTTCTTTGACCGCCGTGAGGTCAAGGATTGGCTGGCGTTTCTGAAGACGTTTTTGAACCCACATGACGACATCAGTTTGCTGCGGATCGCCAACACGCCATCGCGCGGTTTGAGCGACGTGACGATGGAGCGGTTGCTGGCGGCGAGTCAGGAACGGGAGTGCTCGGTGTTTGCCGCGATGCGTCACACCGACGTTCAGGACCAGTTTGCGACGCGCACCAAAAACGCAGTCCAGGAGTTTCTTGAGTTTCTCCAGGTCACGCGCGAGCGGTTGGAAAATCCGCCGCCGGCCATGGACCAACGTCCGTTAAAAGCGTGGTGCGATTGGTGGCTCAACGACATCCAGTATTTTAACGATGTCCGGCGCATCGAAAAGAATCCCGAAACGGCCGAGAGCCGGATCATGATTTTAAGCGACCTGATCGCGCAGATGGATGGACCGGAGGATCAACCCAACGGCGATCCGATGGAGAGCCTTCAACACTATCTGCAGGACATTTCACTGGAGTCGGATCGTGAGGATGACAAGGATTCCAAGAGCGACCAGGTGACGATCATCACGACGCACAGCTGCAAGGGGCTCGAGTGGCCGTGTGTTCACATCGCGGGCGTCGAGGACGGTTTGCTGCCGCATTCAAGATCCAAGGTGGAAGGCACGATGGACGAGGAGCGGCGGCTGTTCTACGTGGCGATCACGCGTGCCCAGAAAATTCTCGGGATGAGCTTTTGTAACTCTCGTAAAAAATACGGGGAGCTGATGCCGTGTCATCCAAGTCCTTTTCTCAAGGAGCTTCCCGAAGATCTGGTGAAGTGGGTGGACGATGAACCGGTGGAAAAAGAGAAGGGCGCGGATCTCTTCGCCGGTCTCAGGTCCGCCATTGATTGATTCGAGAAATGGACAATTGACACGTTTCATGCGCGGCGTATTCTCAAATTAGATATGGGTGATAGTGTAACAATTGAACGACCGAAAAACATCGTAACCTTTACCACCCGCGCGGTGGAGCAGGTGCGTTCGATGTGGGCCGAAGCGCCCGACGATGATGGCAAACCGCTCCGGGTTTACGTTGAAAAAGGTGGGTGTTCCGGGATGCAATACGGGCTGGTCTTCGACGAAGTTCGCGATGGTGACACCGTGCAGAAGTTCGATGGCGTAGACGTCGCGATCGATTCGGTCAGCGCGGAATATCTGATGGGCACGACCGTCGATTTTTCAGACGACCTGATGAGTGGTGGATTTAAACTTTCCAACCCCAACGCGAAGCAGAATTGTGGTTGTGGTCGTAGTTTTGAAGCCTGAGCAGAACTGATCATTCTGTTCCGGCCGTAACAATGCCGGCCCGTGCGATGCGGGGCGGCTTTTCTTTTTCTCTCAGCAATTCAACAAACTCGAAACCTGCAACCTGCTGCAAGTCAACACCAAATAGTGTGTTCTGTCAAGGAGATGGTTTGGCATCAGCAAGTTATGAATTTTTGCAGAGGTGTTGAGAATTGTTGAGAAAAATGTGGGGGCAAGTGCGGGAAATTTGTCCGCCTTCAGACTGGCAATGGGTGCGGACACGTTGCGCTGGTAGGTCAAGAATGGCATCGGTCGCGCCGCCCTTCGGACTGAAATAGACTTCGATGGAATCGGCAGCAGTTGCGGCGAATGCGGCCAGTGCCACGAGGATCGAAAGCGCCCTTATTTGCATGGCGGAAATCCTTGAGACAATCACGACCGCAGGCAAGCTCCACGCCAAACCCACTCCCGCCCAGACGGTTGAACCTCCCGCGTTGCCCCTTGCCGCACCCCTTAGACGGGGGAATGGCGCTCCGTTTAACCTCCAATAGGATCGTGTTCACACCCACACCTGCTTGGCGTCTCGGTTGTAGGCAGTAAGCCATATTCGCACCATTCCCGACCCGCAAAGCTCACAGAATTAGATACATGAGTTTCCACCCTTTTCTCCGGACGTGAAAACGGCCACGCTTTACCTTATGCGGAACCTATTTTTCTTCTCGTTTTTTCTCACCTGCTTCGCGAGCCCACTTTGTGCAAACTCTATAAACTGGAGTGGTGGCCAGTTCGCGCACTTCCATGAGAATCGATTCACGTATACGCCGGGGGCAGGATGGTCTGTTACTGGTTTTCATGGGAACGATTCGTCGGCGCAGGGAAACTTCCTTTTTGACATAGTCTCGGATCATCTCCCACTGGGAACGCCAGTTGATTTATTGATCACCATACGTTTTGAGTTTAGCGTCGATCACGACAACGGTGATTTCATCATCGATCCAGTGGCAGGAGCAAATTTTGCTGGTATTGAATCGTCCACCGTTGCATCTAATTTTGGACAAGCTTCTTTGAATTCTATAACGCTTCTGCCCGCGATGCAAAGATCAGCTACGCTTCTCTCAGGATTTGGTGCCACCGGTTTTGATCTCGTAGTCGCAGTAAGGTGGCAGGTGAAAACGGAGCCAGTGAATAAGCTTGAAAAAGGGATGGAGGCGGGGTTCCAAAGAAACCCTGAAAGCGACGAGAACCATGCCGAAACGAAACAAGAGACGAACCCTGACCCCGCAGTTCAAATTCC
>JBDNGP010000064.1:0-7167 GCA_041689265.1 Verrucomicrobiota bacterium | reverse complement strand
TCAAGAAACTTGCCCAGCGAAACCGGCGCCGGGAAGAAAACAAAAAACCGGCGCACCAAAAACAAACCATACCTAACAATGACCGCCTCCTCCGTAGCGTAATTATTCGCCTCCTGAGGTCATTGATTCAAAAACGCGCCGAGATCGATGCCTTAAAACAAGGGGTTTTTGACGCCTGTTTTCGTTTTGAGTTAGTTAATAGATGTGCCCTAATCTCTTTTGCAACCACGAAATCAGACCTCATGGACGGCTGTCTTGAAAGTCATCACTGAGATGCTAAACGCAACAATCAGACGTCCATGAGTAATGATGTCGCATCTCAAAAAGGAGCTTACAGCCGGATTCTTCGGTCTTCGTCGATAGTCGCCAGTTCTCAGGCGGTCAACTATCTGGTCAGCCTGGCGCGTTCAAAGGTTGCGGCGATTCTGCTTGGGACCGCCGGAGTCGGGGTCGTGGGCGTCTACACCAACCTGATCACTCTGATCACCTCCGTTGCGGGGATGGGCATCAGTTCCTCAGGGGTGCGCGAGATTGCCCGGGAACGTTCCGCCGGCGATTCCGTCGGCCTTGCCCGAATCATCCAAACCATCGGTCGTTCGTGCTGGCTCACAGGTTTGGTTGGCTGGCTTTGCACCGCAGCTTTGTCGTGGCCGATCAGTGTCTGGTTCTTTGGCGACCCATTGGAAGCCTGGTCCATCACTTTGCTTGGTGCGGCTGTATTATTAACAGCTCTGAGCGGAGGCAGAGTTGCCGTCATTCAGGGGATGCGGCGCATGGGGGATCTGGCCTGGATCACTATCGGGTCTTCGGTGATTGGGACGCTGGCTGTGATTCTAATTTACTGGCGAGCTGGAGCACCAGGTATCGTTCCAGCGATGATCGTCGCTGCTGCCATAAAAATGCTGGTATCAGAATGGTTCGCCAGACGAGTGAAAACCGTTGTAGTGAAACAGTCCTGGCGCGAGTCGGTGAGGGCAGGAAAGGATTTGTTTGTTGTCGGCGGAGCGATCATGTGGGGGAGCACGGTTGTCGCGCTGGCCGAAATCGGAATCCGCGCGATTGTTGTTCGCGAGATCAGTCTGGAAGATGCGGGCGTCTATCAGGCTGCCTGGTCGATCTCGGGAATGTTCGCTGGGTTTATTTTGAGCGCCATGGGCGCTGATTTTCTTCCCGGTCTCGCTTCAAAAATTGATGATGCCGCCGAAGCCAACCGAATGGTCAACCAGCAGACTGAGATCGGTGTTCTGCTGTCGCTTCCCGGGCTCCTGTGCAGCCTGCTTTTTGCCCCGTTCCTGATTCTGTTTTTTTACACCAGTGAATTTTCTGAAGGCGCCCGTTTGCTACCGTGGTTCGTTGTGGGAATTTTCGTCCGTGTAATATCGTGGCCGATGGGTTTTCTGCTGATCGCCAAAGGGGCTAGTCGCTGGTATAT
Organism: Verrucomicrobiota bacterium; assembly: GCA_041689265.1. Taxonomy (GTDB): domain Bacteria; phylum Verrucomicrobiota; class Verrucomicrobiia; order Limisphaerales; family RI-55; genus JBDNGP01. The sequence continues at coordinate 5,735 of JBDNGP010000064.1, read as the reverse complement.
CTTCACGCAGTCGCAATTTGCCGCCGTTCATCTGGCATTGGCTTACTATCTGGTGGACCGATACGATTTGATTGGTGTCGGTGTTGCCTTCCCGGTGGTGATGGTTGTCGCAATGATTCTCAATTTACTGATCTGCTTTAAGCTCACGCGTTTTCGATGGTCAATCAGGGTTCTTCGACTGATCGGTGTCAGTGTTCTTTTTGTCTGTGCCGCCTTGATCGCGAAATCCCTGCTTGCGGGGTGGGGCTTTGTTGCTGCGGCTCTGGCGATTGTTATAGCGTCTGCTGTCTACTGCGTTCGCGTCCTCGGGCAACGGCTGGGGCTTGACCACCGGCTGGTTCGCCTGGCTCTGCGTGTTCCTGGGTTGAAGTATGTTTGCGGATTATAAATGTCATTTAGTTCTTCAAAAACCGATGTCGTCTCAGACAAGTCCCTAGTGTCCTTTGTTGTTTTTGCCTACCAGCAGGAACGCTATATCCGGGACGCGGTGAAGGGTGCGCTTGAACAATCCTATTCACCCTTGGAAATCATTCTCTCTGATGACCATTCGCAGGACCGGACGTTTGACATCATGAAGGAAATGGCCGGGGCCTATCGGGGACCGCACAAAGTGGTTCTAAACAGAAATCCATCTAATATGGGCATGGGTTCCCACGTCAGCCGATGCATGGAACTGGCGGAAGGAGAACTGGTGGTCGCGGCTGCCGGGGATGATGTTTCAATGCCGCATCGCACGGAGACTTTGGTCAAGGCGTGGATAAGCGCTGGACGGCCTGCCGGATCAATTCATTCCGCTTATGTGGTCATAGACGAACACGGCAACGAATACGGCGCCCGCAAGGCGTCAAATGCCAACGTTGAAGGCGAGTTGCTGTCCCTATGTGACCGTCAATTGTCCGGCGTCATCGGGGCGACGCATGCTTGGCACCGATCTGTGTTCGAACAGTTTGGTCCGTTGAACGCCGACATAGCTTACGAAGATCAGGTGATTCCCGTGCGGAGCCGTCTGATCGGGGGCGTGGTTTTTGTGCCTGACGCCTTGGTCTACTATCGCAGGGCGGCCGGATGCATCACCTATCCTGGGCAAAATCTTTCCATTGTGGAACGTCGGCGGCAAAAACTGCTCCACCAACAGCGTTGGATGTCCGTCTACTGCCAATGGGAGCTCGATTTCCGAAAGGCCCCATGCCCACCTAAGAAGTGCCTCCGGTTCATCGACTACATGAAGGCCCGTGCGCGGTTGGAAATGGCGTTGCATGAACATGGAATGGGGAGGCGGTTTATCGCGTTTCTGCGAGCGATGAAATACCCGGAGAATTGGCGTCGTTGTGCATTGGTGTATCCTTGGTACGCCGTCTGGGCTCTGGGCAATTTCAGGGTCAAACAGGCGTGGATTGGTAAAGGGTGGCATGAGATTTTGGCCAAAGGACCCGTATCGGGTCATTCGTAAGAAGAGGGCGGTTTCCACTTCCCTGCTTGCTGTTATTTTCTGTTGCACACTGTATAATTTGCCTGTATTTCCCCCCCGTGTCTTCTTCAGCATCAAATGCGCTAGCGCCTCAAAAGGTATTGCTCAGCGGCATGGTCCTCGTCTTCGCGCTTCTGCTTGGATATATTCTGGTGGATGCACCGCTGTTGGCGTTTGTCAGCGTGTGTGGTGTTGTTTGGTGCGTTACCCTTCCGAATCACGGTCGGTTGGGGGTTTGCCTGTGTATTTCACTGGCGCAGTCCGCCCTGATCATCCCGTTTTTACCCGGTCCGATTTATGTGGCCGAAGCGGCTGCGCTTCTGACGATCTCAGCCGTGCCGTTGATTGTTGTATTCAAGAATTATTCGGAAGATACCGGGTGGCTGTTTCAGCGGAACAAGTTGTTGTTTCTTGGATTGCTCATCTATGGGATCACCTTGGTAGGCATCGTGATGATTCGGGGAGTGAGCTCAGGCGCTCTTGGTGGTGGAGGGCAGGGGGGTGCGAAAGTCTATTTCCGTCAATTTGTTTACGGGCTAGTTCCAATCCTGTTTCTTTTTGTCAGCGTTAAGGAGAAATCATTGATGAAATTGGTTGCTTTGTACTTTCTGATGCCCCTAACGTTCTTGGTCTCAGAACTGGCTTTGGTGTTTGCTCCCACAATTGCCGCGTGGATAGTAGCCTTTCTCGCCCTGCCGACCGATAGCTTGTTTTTCAATGATTCCGCCTCCAGCCTGACTTTTCGTCTGGGCTTTCGAAGGCTTCAGTCCCTGTTTCTCGTTTGTCCAAATCTTGTTTTTTTTCTGATGGTTTGTTTCAGTGCCAGAACTGTGCTGGGAAGGCGTTCCGCCGTGCTAATCCCGACTATTCTGGGTTTATTGATTCTAGGGCTGGCGAGCGGACACCGGGCAACTCTGATTCAAACCGGACTGGTTCTGGTTGTAATTGCCGTGATTCAGCGGGTATTCAACGCGAGGAATGTGCTGCTGTTGTCCATGGGCCTACTTCTGGGAGCTGCGTTTATCTATGGATCGATCAGCCATCTGCCTGCTGCTATGCAACGGGCGGTCTCTTTTCTGCCGGGGCTGGATATTGACACCGTGGTCGCCGTGGACGCGAAAGGAACTTGGGATGGACGAATTGAGGTTACCAAGCGGGGTATAGAGTTGATTCCACAATACTTTTGGCTGGGTCGCGGTTTTACGCGTTACACAGACATTGTGCCCTACTCGCTGGAAGATGTTAATTCTACGGAGTTCGCGTTGCTTCAGGGGCATTTCTTAAACGGTTTTGTCGGGTCGTTGGTGAACACCGGTATTTGGGGAGCTATCGGAATTTCAATATTCCTGTTAGGAGGCGCTGCGCTGGCAGTTCGCGTTCTGAAGCAATCCCGGTATTTCGGCTTTGAAGATCCTGTCAGTCGCATCGGTTGCGTGATTTCTAGTTTGTATCTTGTCAATGTTGCTTTTTTCTACATCGCGGAAGGGGATGTAGACGGGGCCTTGAAGAGGTTTGGTGTCCACATCGGCATATTGTTTGCCTGCGAACGTATTTTCCGAAGGAAACGTTTACTGGAAAGCCGTGATTCAAGCGGGATCGATGCGGCGGAATCTGAACCAGAAATAGCTTCGCTGGACGGTCGGTTGATTCCGGCGGCAACGGAAAGGCTCCGGCATGGCGGTGAGTAGTCTCTGGTTAGGATTACCGATGGTCCTTGAGCGCGTCATACTTCATTCTTCACCGTTGCGGAACCGGAACATGTCGGCCTGCATGAATTATCCAAGCTTCTGTGAAACGTGTGAGTCTAGAATTGGCACGGACACGCCAAACTTCATCGTCCCCAAATGAAGGTGCTGCATCTTACTGGCGAACATGAGGATGCCGGAGGGGTTCTCAGCGTACTGCGAAATCTTCAGACGGCGTCCTCACAGCGGGACTCCTGGGAATTCCGGTTGTGGGTCCGGGATGACTATCGGGAAGTCAGGAGTCCGAGCTTGAACTACGAGCGAAGTCGGCACGCCGGAGCGAGTGATCGTCGCCATTTCTATTTGCTGTTCAAATCGTTTCTCGCGTATCGGGATGTGAGGAAGGTTCTATTACGCGAGCATTTTGATGTGGTCCACGCCCACACTCGGGGGACGCTGCTGGTCGCGCTATGGCTTGCGATGCATGCCGGGATCAAAGTGGTCTTCACCAACCATAATTTTGCCAGACGGCGCTGGCTCTATCGGAGGGCTGCCAAAGTATCCCGTATTCATTCAGTAATGCTGACACCCAACATGGCCTGCCACTACAGAATTTCTCCAGAGCGAGAAAATGTTTCGTTGATATCAGCGTGTTACGCCGACGAACTGCTTAGCCGGCAGCGGCCGAATCGCTTCACCACGGATGGAAAGGTCCGTCTCGTTGGAGTCGGAAACATTGTCCGCTGGAAGAACTGGCACTTGATCATACAAGCACTACGCCAGTTGCCTGTTGATCTGCGCCGACGATTTGAGATGGATCATTGGGGCCCGGCGCTGGCAGATCCGGCAAGCAACCGATATCAGAGTGAACTGTTGTCCGCAGTTGGGGGATCCGGCCTGGGCAAGCAGTTTCGGTTTCATGGCATGACCACCGATGTGTATTCCCGTCTGGATGAAGCGGACTGGTTTATTCTGCCGTCCACCAATGAACCGTGTTCGGTTGCGTTGATGGAGGCGCTGGCGTGCGGCGTTCCCGCAGTTGTATCCCGGAGTGGCGGATCCGTCGATATATTGAGGGAAGGAATCACCGGCGCCGCCTTCAAACCGGATGACGCGGCGGATCTGGCGCGAGTTCTCGCCTTGATGGCTAGGGGAGAACTCCGTCCGCAATCCGCTCAAAAAATTCGTGAGAGTGTGAGGGAGCGAAGTGCCTCCGCCGTTCTCGATCATTACGCCACCTTATATCACAGATGGCGGTGCTCCGACGGGGAGGAAACGTCTTGAATCCCGTGAACAATTCGTTGGGCAACCTGCTGCCAGCTGAAGCGATCTGCCAGGGTGCGAGAATGCACGCAAAGCGAATCCGCATGTGAATCCAGTGCGATTCTCAATGCGTGAAAGAAAGACTCGTAAGAGTCATTCATAAAACCACCAGGGATCCCGGCCATTACTTCTTCCGTGGAGGCAATCTTGGAGTAGACTGGCCAGACGCCGGCCAGTGCTGCTTCCACCGGAGGCATACCAAATCCTTCATACTCTGAAAAATAGACCAAGACCCTGCTCTTGCTGATCAATTCACGATACGTCTCCTCTGACAATCGGGAATGAAATCTCCAGCCGGCGTGTGTTGGCAGATTGATATTGGCCGGGAATGAGCCAACCCAGTCCACTTCAGCGGACGGACTCTGCTCACGTTGAAAACGATCCATGTAATTTACGGCAAGATCGGTTCTCTTGTGGGGGATCTTGCTGGCCAGGACGACAATTCTGTTTTCAGTATGATTGGCAATTTTCTCCGGGCGATGAAACCCGATGCCTGCGACGGCAATCTTCGGGGAGCGCAAATTCAACTTGCGGCAAACGCGGTTGAGTTCGCTTTTTGTAAATTCACTATTGGTGAATATGATTCGAGAGGTTCTCAAAGTTGAAGCCAACGCCGCTTCAAAATAGTGAAGCTCGAGTTTTTCCATCGCGCCGGGGTATCGCGCACGATACACATCGTGCATGACATCGTGAACATAGGTCGCCAGTTTGACGGGACAGTTTCTCACAAAAGACGAAAACCCTTTGGGAAGGAAAAGCCATTCGTTCCCGAGTTTTTTTGCCCATCGGTAGAGCAACCATTGATCCCAAAAAATGCGGCCGAGCTTGCCCCACATTTTTGTTCCACAGTCGATGGCTACAGATCTTACGGGGTCCGTAACCCGACTCAGCACGTCTTCGTTCCCGAGCACGGTGAGCCGGCCCACTCCGCCATGAGCCTGTATGGCCCCGATCAGTTCAACGGAGAGATTCAAAATGCCGATTGATTTTGTTTTCGAAAAATTCTGGTCAGCGAGATTGTAGGTCAACCCACCGACTTGTTGTTCAGCTTTGTTCTTAGAGGACATGGTACAAGATCCAACCGGACGGCCGACATTTACGTAAAACCATTTCAGACCCCCGGCGCGTTTTTGAATCAATGACCTCAGGAGGCGAATAATTACGCTACGGAGGAGGCGGTCATTGTTAGGTATGGTTTGTTTTTGGTGCGCCGGTTTTTGGTTTTCTTCCCGGCGCCGGTTTCGCTGGGCAAGTTTCTT
>JBDNGP010000063.1:0-2881 GCA_041689265.1 Verrucomicrobiota bacterium | reverse complement strand
TCGACTACGTCACCCCGCAACAAGCCCATGACGGCCTGCGGCCAACGATCCTTGAACACCGACGCGTCAAGAAACTTGCCCAGCGAAACCGGCACCGGGGAGAAAACCAAAAACCGGCGCACCAAAAACAAACCATACCTAACAATGACCGCCTCCTCCGTAGCGTAATTATTCGCCTCCTGAGGTCATTGATTCAAAAACGCGCCGATTTCGAAGCTCGGTATGAAAACCTTCATGCGGCTTTAGCCGCGATCAATCGAGTGGGTAAGGACGCAGTCCTTCAACTTCCAGCACTCTCGAACTTTGAGAAGTACATCGTCTGTCACTTCTTTGAAGGGATCGAGCCTGCCAGCGTGTCGGAGCCATGAGCCTCAACGAATCCATCGTCGAAGACGCCGCCATCAAATGGTTCGGGGAGCTGGGCAATGCGGTCGGGCACGGGCCGCAGCTCGCGCCTGGCGAACCGTCGGTGGCGGCTGCCAGTGCGCGGCATGCAGACAGGCGGGCAACTGGTAAGCGTTACTTACAGGTTCGATTTGGGAAGAGAACAAAACCATGAGCGACGGATCAGAAACGCCGCCACCAGGAGGCCAGTTCCTCGTTTACCAGACGGAGGATGGGAAGCTGAAGATTGATGTCCGGTTCGAGGGCGAGACCGTCTGGCTCACGCAGCAGCACTTGGCGGAGCTGTTTCAAACGACCCAGCAGAACATCAGCCTGCATCTCCAGAACATCTACGAAGAAGGCGAATTGCAGCGCGGGGCAACTCACAAGGAATCTTTGTCAGTTCGTCAGGAGGGAACGCGATCCGTCCGGCGGCGCGTGGATTTCTACAACCTGGACGCCATCCTTTCCGTTGGCTACCGGGTGAAAAGCGCGGTGGCGACCCGCTTCCGCATTTGGGCCACGCAGCGGCTGCGGGAATACATCGTGAAGGGTTTTGTCCTCGACGATGAGAGGCTGAAAAATCCCGACCAGCCCTTCGACTATTTCGAGGAGCTGATGCGGCGGATTCAGGACATCCGCACCTCGGAGCGGCGGTTCTACCAGAAGATCACGGACATTTACGCGACGAGCATTGATTACGATCCCACTCAGGAGGTGAGCCTGCTGTTTTTCAAGACGGTGCAGAACAAGGTGCATTGGGCCATCACCGGGCAGACCGCCGCCGAAATCATCCACGGGCGGGTGGATGCGGCGAAGGCCAGCCTCGGGCTGACAAACTGGCGGGGCGCGGTGATCCGCAAGCAGGATGTCTCCATCGCCAAAAACTACCTCAGCGAGCCGGAACTGGCGGCGCTGAACAATCTCGTGGAGCAATACCTCATCTTCGCCCAAGGCCAGGCCATGCGCCGCGTGCCGATGCACATGTCCGACTGGATCGAAAAGCTGAACGGGTTTCTGACTTTGAACGACCGCGATATCCTCACTCATGCCGGGCGCATTTCCCACGAGATGGCCCAGGCCAAGGCCGAGTCGGAATATGACAAGTTCAAGGCGCTCACTGCCGGTGCCCGGCGCCCGGTGGATGCTGATTTCGAGCAGGCCACACAGGATTTGAAAAAGCTGCCGCGACCAAAGAAACCCAAGCCTCCAAAGAAGTGAGCATGCCGCGCCCCCTCACCCGGGCCCTCTCCCAGGAGGAACTGACGAAGTGAGGCGACGCGGTTTGACGAACCCAAACCATGAGCAAGTTCAGCCGGATTTGCTTGCAGAGAGGACTGAATCGGAGAGCGTAGCCCGCGTGCCAAGAATTCAAGCCAACCTGTTGCTGCTGCTCGCCGGAGCGATCTGGGGGATGGGATTCGTCGCCCAGTCGAGCGCGATGAACGCGATCGGGCCGTTCCTGTTCATCGGTCTTCGATTCGCGCTGGCCACCCTGATCGTCCTGCCTCTGGCATGGAGGGAGACAAGTCGATCACCGCGACCGTTGGACAACCGGAGCAAAACCGGGCTGGGCGTGATCGGGCTGGTGCTCTTCTTTGGCATGGCCCTCCAACAGACGGGCCTGCTGACCACGACGGTCACCAACTCCGGGTTTCTCACCGGGCTGTACGTCGTTCTCACCCCGATTCTCGCCGTTGTCTTTCTGCGTGCGCGTCCCCATTTCATTGTCTGGCCGGCGGCCCTGCTCGCCACGGCGGGCATCTATCTGCTGAGCGGCGGCGATCTCTCCGCGCTGAATTCCGGAGATCTGCTGACCATTCTGTGCGCGGTGTTCTGGGCGGTGCAGGTGCTGTTGATCGAGAAGTTCGGCAAGGAGACGAACCGGCCGTACACGCTTTCGGTAATCCAGTTTGCGGTGTGCGGTTTTGCAGGGCTCGTCGTTGCTCTGGCGGTTGAACCCATCGATTGGCGCGCGATTCAGTCGGCAACGAAGGAGATCCTGTTTACTGGAATTTTTTCCAGCGGAGTGGCCTTCACAATACAGGCGGTCGCCCAACGGAGCACCACCGGATCACAAGCCGCGATCTTCCTCTCCTCCGAGGCGTTGTTCGCGGCGCTGTTTGGTGCATTGCTCCTCCACGAACGGATCAACTGGATCGGATACATCGGATGCGCGCTGATGTTTGCGGCAATCATACTGGTCGAAGTTGTGCCCGAGCTAACACGGCGCAAATCAAAGCCCTCGTGAATCCTCCACGGCACATTTCTCCGGGTCGAGGAAGCGGCATTGCCGTGCAACACCAACGGTTTCGCTCAAGTCCGCTGACAACGTGGGAGATTGATGAAGCGGCGAACTAAGGTGGCAGGTGAAAACGGAGCCAGTGAATAAGCTTGAAAAAGGGATGGAGGCGGGGTTCCAAAGAAACCCTGAAAGCGACGAGAACCATGCCGAAACGAAACAAGAGACGAACCCTGACCCCGCAGTTCAAATTCC
>JBDNGP010000062.1:0-9486 GCA_041689265.1 Verrucomicrobiota bacterium | reverse complement strand
TTGTCCGTTTCATTTTGCGAACGCCAAGGGGAGGGACTGGTTCCGGTCGCCCTTCGGGCTCCCTCCACCAGTCCCTCCCCCTCATGCCTTGTAGTGTATTGATTCTTCCCTTTGAGGTCACGGACTCAGAAACGGCGGGCCTCCATATTCTACCGCAGAAAGTGCCTGTTGAATCGAACCAAACGCGGAGTCCTAGGAAGTGCCATCACGAGAGCCCCCCGGCTTCTCCGCTAGACACGAACCAGACTTGCGGCCTGGACCTGCTGGTGTTTGCCAAAGAAGATTGAGAGAACAACGAACGCCAACCAGAGAGTGACCCTCGTTTGCGATTGGTTTGGTTTCCTCTCCCCAGATACGTCTCTCCTTTCCCGGAAGATACTCATTCGCTGATTCCTTTCAAGTCGATATCCATTGCGGGATTGCACGAATCGAATCGTTATTGTTACCGTCTGATTCACCACCATTCACCATGAAACGTATTAACACTTTCAAAGCGCTCTTGCTTTCGTGCCTGCTTTTCCCAATCACAGGATATTCTGAAACTTATGACGTTGTTGTTTACGGAGGCACGTCAGCGGGCGTGATGTCGGCCGTTCAAGCCAAGCGGATGGGCAAGTCGGTCATCATCGTTTGTCCGGACAAACATCTCGGTGGCCTGTCGTCGGGCGGACTGGGATTCACCGATACCGGGAACAAGGCCGTGATCGGTGGGCTGGCACGCGAGTTTTATCATCGCATCTGGAAACATTACGACACCGCCGAAGCGTGGAAGTGGCAGAAGAAGGACGAATACGGAGGCAAGGGCCAGGGCACGCCCGCCATCGACGGGACGCAACGAACCATGTGGATTTTTGAACCGCACGTGGCCGAACAGGTCTTTGAGGACCTCGTCAAGGAGGAGGAGATTCCGGTGCATCGCGATCATTGGTTGGATCGCGAGGACGGTGTGGAACTTGAGAACGGGCGCATCAAGCGGATCACGATGTTGAACGGCGATTTGTACGAGGGCCGCGTGTTCATCGACGCGACGTACGAAGGAGATCTCATGGCGGCAGCCGGTGTGAGCTACACGGTGGGCCGTGAACCCCAGAAACAGTACGACGAAGAATACGCGGGGGTGCAGACCGGCATTCTTCATCACCGACATCACTTTGGCGCACTGAACAAGCAGATCGATCCCTACGTGAAGCCGGGCAATCCACGAAGCGGGGTGCTGCCGAAGATCAGCACGGAACATCCCGGCATCTACGGTGAGGGAGATAAGAAGGTGCAGGCGTATTGTTATCGCATGTGCCTGACGCGTGTGCCGGAGAATCGCCTGCCATTTTCCAAACCCGAGGGTTATGATCCTTGGAACTACGAACTGCTTGCGCGTATTTACGAAGCGGGCTGGGATGAAACCTTCGTGAAGTTCGACCCCATTCCGAATGCGAAAACGGACACGAACAATCACGGTCCGATGAGCACGGATAACATCGGAATGAACTACGATTATCCGGAGGCCTCCTACGAACGACGGAGAGAGATTCTCGAGGAACATGAGAACTACCAGAAAGGCTGGCTCTACTTCATCGCCAATGACTCGCGTGTACCAGAAACAACCCGCACCAAGATGTCCGAATGGGGGCTCGCCAGGGACGAATTCACCGACAACGGCAACTGGCCGCACCAAATCTACGTGCGGGAGGCTCGCCGGATGATTGGTGGATTTGTGATGACTGAAAACGAATTAATCAAACGGCAGCCAACACCCGATTCAGTCGGCATGGGTTCCTACTCGATGGATTCGCACAACATCCAACGCTACATCCGAGCCGACGGGTTTGTACAGAACGAAGGAGACCTCGGGGTCACACTGAAGGCACCATATGAGATTGCCTACGGCTCCCTAGTTCCAAAAAAGACCGAGTGCAAAAATCTGCTCGTGCCGGTTTGTGTTTCAGCATCACACGTCGCGTTCGGCAGCATCCGCATGGAACCGGTCTTCATGATTCTCGGCCAGAGCGCCGCCACCGCAGCCGTGATGGCCATCGATCAGGATATCGCCGTGCAGGATGTGAAGTATCAAGAACTGCGCGAGACGCTTCGGAAGGACGGGCAGATTCTGGAAGTGTCCGATGTGAAGCGCCAGTGACCCATCACCGCCGTCCTGACCGCAGCGGCTCCGCCTCCGAGTGATGCTTCTGAAGACACCCTCCTCTCGGACTCCGCGCAGGCGGTCGTGACGCCACACCCCGACCTGTCCTGGCGGCTGCGCCGATATTCAGTTGCCTCGATTCAATACGTCTGCGTATTATCATCTCCAGCTCCACTTCTGATTTCTTGAAGACGGACCGCCCTCATTTCGTAAATGTAATATGTCCAGCGACCCCGCAGTGAAACGTTCCCGCGCCCTCGTGCCTATATTGTTGATCGGCATCGCCGTCGCGTTGGGCTGGTGGATTCTCAACTCGGGCCCGACGACCGCGCCGGTCGAGGCAAAACGCGCTCCCAAAATCGTCAAAACGTTGCGCGTCAGTCCGGCGGATCACCACATCTTCGTGACCGCGCAGGGCTCGGTGATTCCCGCGCACCGGGTGGTCATTCAACCGCAGGTTTCCGGCAATGTCATCCGCCTGCATCCGCAGCTCCGCCCGGGCGGCACGCTCAAGACCGGCGACGAGCTGTTCGCGATCAACTCCATTCTCACCGAACTGGATTTGCGCGAGAACAGTGCCGAGGAACTGCGCGCGCGGGCCAACCTGAAAGAAGCCGGGCGCAAATGGAACGAAGGCCGGCAGCTCGCCGCCGAACGCGTCATCGCCGACACCGAACTGGCCTCGCTTGAATCGACCGTCCAGATTCAGGACGCCGAGCTGGAACGCATCCTCGCCCGCCGCTCGCGCAACGAGGAGTTGCTCACCCGGCACGTGGTCACCGCTCCGTTCAACGCAGTCGTGTTGAATGAAGCGGTGGAACTGGGCCAGCGCGTCTCGCCCGGCGACAACGCGGTCACCTTGGTCGGCACCGATGAATTTTGGGTCCGCGCTTCGTTGCCCATCGACCAGCTGAAATGGATTGCTCTGCCGGTGGACGGCTGGCCCGGCGCCTCGGTTCGCGTGGTCGTGGATACCGGGGAAACGGAGGGTACGATTTTTAAAGGGGAAGTCGTTCAATTGCAGGGCGACATCGAGGAAACGGGGCGCATGGCGAAGATGCTCATCAGCGTGAAGGACCCGTTGCGCCGTTCTAGGAACGACGGTTCGTTGCCGCTGCTGCTCGGCAGTTACGTGCGGGTTGAGATCGACGCCGGAACGTTGAACAACGTGCTCGCGATCGATCGCACGACGTTACGCGACAACGACCGCGTCTGGATCGCCGACGCCAACGGACGGCTTCAGATTCGCGATGTTAACGTGCGCTGGCGGAAGAACGAAACCATCTACGTCGACCCGGTCCTCGGTCCCGGTGAAACGATGATTGTCAGCGGACTGCGGGTGGCGTTGCCCGACATGGAAGTGGAGGCGCAACCTGTCGACGGTTCCGAGACCGGGGCGCCGCCCACCTCACCTGAATCCTGATGCAGACTCAAAAGCAACCTGTGTTTGAGGGCATCGTCGCCTGGTTCACCCGGAACCACGTGGCCGCCAACCTGTTGATGATCGCGGTCGTGGCGACCGGTCTGCTCGTCGCGCGAACCATCCGTCAGGAAATTTATCCGACTTACACGCTCGATCAGGTGGAGATCGAGATGCAATACCGGGGGGCTAGCCCGGAGGAGGTCGAGTATTCCATCATCGTCCCCATCGAGTCCGAACTGCGCGGCCTCTCCGTCGTGCGCGAAATTCGCTCCGCCGCCTCCGAAGGCCGGGCACAGGTCAACGTTGAACTTGTCCCCGGCACCGACCGAAATCGCGGGCTACAAGAAATCACGGCGGCGGTCCAGCGAATCAGCCTGTTCCCGGACGAGGCCGAACCGCCGGTGATCGGACTCGACGGCGGACGGCGTCGCGGCGTCATGTACCTTTCCGTGTACGGTGATTTGGACCAGCAGGACCTGATCAAGTTCGGGCGGCAGATCGAATCCGGACTGCTCGCGGAGCCGGAGATTTCCCTGGTGGAACTGCGCGGTGTGCGGCAGCCGGAAATCCACGTTGAGGTCTCGCAGGCCAAATTGCGTTCGCTGGGCATCCGGCTCGAAGACATTGCCGACGCGATCGATCAGTCCGCTCTCGATGTTCCCGCCGGTTCAATCAAGACGCCAGGCGGCGACTTCCTGCTGAAGACCGCCGAACGCCGCGAGTTCGCCAGCGAGTTTCGCGAGATCGCGGTGGTGAGCAATTCGGACGGAACCAAGGTGCGCCTGAGCGACATCGCCACGGTCAAAGATGGTTTTGAGGAATCAGAGCGCGAGAATTATTACGAAGGAAAACCGTCCATCTGGATCGGCGTGTACAGTTCCGAATCGCAATCACCGCTGACGGTCGCCGCCGCGGTCAACCGGTTCATCGCCCGGGAACAGCCAAACCTGCCGTCCAGCGTCGGCATGGTCGTCGCGTACGACCGTTCGAACGAATACCGCGAACGCATCGATATGCTCATGACTAACGGCGCGATCGGTCTCATGCTGGTCGTCCTCGCTCTGGGCCTGTTTCTCGAACTCCGCGTCGCGTTCTGGACGGCGGCCGGTATTCCGGTTTCGATCTTGGGCTCGTTGTTTTTGCTGCCGGCCATGGACGCGAGCATCAACATGATTTCGCTGTTCGGATTCATCATCACGCTCGGCATCGTGGTGGATGATGCCGTCGTGGTCGGCGAGGATATTTTCCATAAAATGTCGCAGGGCATGAGCCGGCTCGAAGCCTCGATTGCCGGCGTGAGGGCGATGTCCGTCCCGGTGGTCTTCGCGGTGTCGACGAACATCATCGCCTTCCTGCCGCTGCTCTTCGTGCCGGGTTCCACCGGGCGGTTCTTTTACGTTTTGCCCGCCGTGGTCATCGCGGTCTTCACGGTTTCATTGATCGAATGTCTGTTCATCCTCCCGGCCCACCTTGCCTATCAAAGCCGGAGGAAAGGGTTCCGCTGGTTCCAACGTTTCAACGAATGGCAGACGCGGCTTCGCATCCGCCTTGATGACGCGATCGACCGTTGGTACTCACCGGTCATCAATCGGGTGATCGAACAACGTTATCTGGTTTGCGGCGTGTTTATTGCGGGGCTGATTCTGGTCGCCGCTTACACGTTCTCCGGTCGGGTGAACTTCGCGTTCCGCCCGTCGATTGAAACGCCGTTCGTGCAGGCGGAAATCAAGATGCCATCCGGCACCACCGTTGACCGAACGCGCGAAATTGCTTACGAAATCGAACGTGCCGCCCGCGCCGCGCTGGCAGGACACGACGAAAAAGACATCGTCACCGGCATCTCGATGTCCGTCGCCGAAGGCGGTTCGTCGTCCGCCGAAGTCTCCGTTCGTCTTGTCGAACAGAGCCAGCGGAAGATCACCGCCGCGCAGTTCGCCGATCTCTGGCGCAACACGATTCCGAATATTCCCGACCTGGAATCCGTGTTCTTCGACTACCTGATCGGGCCCGGAGGATCGGCCGAAATTGACGTCCAACTTTCGCACCCTGAAATTGACGTGCTCCGCGAGGCCGCCACGGAGGTGGCCGACGCCATCGCCAGTTATCCGGGTGTCGAAGATGTGAAAAAGGGGTTCGGCAGCGAGATGCCGCAGTTCAATTTTGAGATCAAACCCGCTGGGCGCAGCATGGGGATCACCGCCCGCGAACTGGGCCGCCAGATCCGCCACGCGTTTTACGGCGCGGAAGCGTTGCGGCAACCTCGCGAACGCGATGAACTGCGGGTAATGGTCAAGCTCCCCGAGAACGAACGGAGGTCGCTGGGCGCTTTGGAAAGCTTCCTCGTGCAGGCACCCAACGGTGGCGAAATCCCGCTCACGCAGGCCGCGCGAATCATTCCGACCCAGGCCCCGGTCCGGGTCGAGCGGGTCAATGGCGCGCGCGTTCACAACGTCCTGGCCAACGTCGTTCCCGGCGAGACCACGGGCAACAAAGTCCTGTCATCGTTCGAGGTGGCCGAACTTCCGGCGATCCTCGCGAAGTATCCCGGCCTGCAATATTCCTTCGAAGGTGAACAACGCGAACAGCGTGAGTCGATGATCAGTTTTGCGTGGGGGCTGCTCGCGTCATTATTTGTCATTTACGCGCTGATGGCCTCGCTGCTCCGGAGTTATGTGCAGGCGGTGATCGTGTTCATGATGATCCCGTGGAGTCTCGCGGGTGCGGTGGTCGGCCATGTCATCATGGGATTCGATCTCAGCGTCTTCAGCATCTTCGGCATGATCGCGCTCTGCGGCATGGTGGTGAACGGCGCGTTCGTGATGGAGCTCACGCGTGCCGAATATTTGGCGGAAGGTAAATCACCGGTGGAAGCGATCCGGCTGGCGGCCCAACGACGGTTTCGCCCGATCTTTCTCACCGCGTTGACCACGTTCCTCGGGCTCGCGCCGATGATATTTGAAACCAGCCTTCAGGCGCTGTTCCTCGTGCCGATGGCCATTTCGCTGGGCGTCGGCACCGTCGTCTCCGCGGTCGTTGTCATGACCTTCATTCCCGCGATGATGGTGATCGCTGAGGAATGGGGTGTGGAGCAGGTCTCAGATGAAGTTCCCGCCGAAGCGCAGCCGGCGTGAGGTGGAATCAAGCCGTATCAGGTGCTGACGGAAAAGCCGCGTTGAAGCCGTCGCGGTCCGGATTCCATCGCGAAGCCGGACGCAAAATCTAATTGCGCACCGGTGTTCCGGCGGTAGGGTTTACGCATGGTTGAAAGCGAGTTGAAACAACGTGCCCTGAATCTGTCTGCGGAAGACCGTCTGGACCTGGCGCGGCAGCTGGTCGAAAGCGTTGTGACACCCGAAGCTCTCAGCGACAGCGTGCGCGAAGGCGTGCGCCGTATCGATGACATTGCCAGCGGACGCGTCGCGGGATTGTCCGAGGATGAATTTCGCGCAGCCCTGAAATGAAAGTGTCGTTCCATCCGGACTTTCCGGAGGACGTTCGACGATTCCGGACAACGTATCAGGAAATCTCCGGCCCCTTGGGAACCCGCTTTCAAAGCGAAATCGGCGCTGCCATCGAGGCGATCAAACAGTCCCCTACCGGCGCTGGCCACTTCTTAAATTTCGGGACGAATATCGTTCACGATATTCGTCGGCGTAACTTGCGAGCCTTTCCATTCTTCATCGTATACGGCCTCACGAAAGATACGTTGATCTTCGGTTCGATCATTCCAAGCCGATCAGACCCGCTGACCTGGTTGATCCAATTTTAAGACCAAGAATCTCGAAGAGAACGTAACGAGTCCCGTGGTCCATGCTTTCAGAAACTCACTTTCGCTGATTCGATGCACCTCCCGGTTCGCCCGAATGCTCGTCAATCTCCAGCCAACACGCACGCAAATGCAAGCGGCACCACAAGCAGCCACGGCCGGAGGGCAATACAGACTTCGGTATAGGCGGGCAGAGCCTCAATTCCCGAACCGATTCAAATAGACGTGGGACATTATGCCGAGGACCAACCATGTCCCGACACAACCGATCACAAGTGTGGCAAACGCTACTGCTACGGTCACCTTGCGCATAGGGAATCTACTTTGCCCAACATTTTAGCGATGTAAGTGGAGGGACGGCGCGTGGCGGGATTTGAATGTGAGCCATCGGGCTGATCGCGGTCCTTTCAGTTGCGCCGGTGTTGGACATTGTTTACCTACGGAATTCAATCGGCCTTCACTTCAGGCGCTTTCGCAAGCGGTTCCAAGGTCAGCGGGTCGCGGAGGGGGACGTCGATGATTTTGCCGTTACCGAGATCGGTGACTTTGGTCGGGTGATCGGGATGGCCTTTTTCGATCTCGTCCTTGTCGCCGACCATCAGGATCACGACGCGGTCTTCATCGAGATATTTTTTGGCCACCGTCTGAACGTCGTCCTTGGTGATGGCCTCGATGCGGTCGCGGTAGTTCTTCCAGTAATCCGGTTGCTTGTTGTAACGCCCGGTGAACTCGTCGCTCGCAAACAACCCGGCCACGGCCGCTTTGCTCTCGAAATTGTCTGGGAAGGTGTCGATGAACGAACGTTTGGCCGTGTTGATTTCCTCATCGCTGACCGGTTCGTTTTTGATGCGGTTCATCTCTTCGACGATGATCTCGGTCGCGTAGGGAACGGTGCGTGACTTGGATTGAAACGCCGCGATAAACGGCCCGGGTGCGAAAACTCCGGCTTGGAACGCCGAGCCGGCACCGTAGGCCAGACCTTCATCGGAGCGAATGCGGTTCATCAAGCGCGAGGTGAACCCGCCGCCGCCGAGCACATCGTTCATAACGAGGCAGGCGAAGTAATCCGGATCATCGCGTTGAATGCCGGGCAGCAGAACCGTGACGCGTCCTTGGTTCACATCCTTGTCCATCATGTAAACACCGGCGTCGGCCAGTTTCGAATTCGTCGGCACCGGCGGCGGCACTTCGCCTTGGTACGGCCAGCTGTTGATCAACGCGTTCAACTTCTTCTTCATGTCCGCCGGGTCAAAATCTCCGGCCACGGCGAAGATAAAATTATCCGGATGCACCCACTTCTGGTGAAACGCGATCAGGTCATCGCGCGTGATTGAATCAATCGATGCTTTCGTGGACAAACGGTTGCTCCAGAAATCTTCACCGAACGCGAGCGACCGGCGTTCGCGTTGTTCGATGTCGGAGGAATCATCGTTCCGCTGTTTCATCGATTGCAGAATCTGCTGTTTGCGCAGGTCAATTTTATCCTGTTGAAAGCGCGGTTCGGCGAGCACTTCGCGAAGAATGGCGAGGCCTTCGTCGAGATCTTTCGAGAGCAGGTTGATGTTCACGCTCCCGGCGAAACCGCTGATGTCCGAGCTCAAACCGGCGGCGAGAAACGCGACGCGCTCGTCCAGTTCCTCGGCGGATTTGGATTTGATGCCGCCGCGCGACATCAGGTAGCCGGTGAGATCGGCGAGCCCTTCCTGTCCTTTGGGATCGAGATATTCGCCGGTGCGGATCGTGCCGGAGATGTTGACCAACGGCAGTGTGCGATCCGGGATCAGGTAGGCGACGGCACCGTGGTCCAGCTCGACGCGGTATTCCGACGGATGAGGCGGCTCAAACGTGAGCGGCGGAAACTTAAGCGCTTCGGGCCGCGCCGGGATTTCTCCGGCGTGGACAGTGACGACGCAGGCGACAACGCCCGCGAAAATAAGGGATCGTGGATTCATGAAATTCATTCTGCAGTCTCCAGTTCGGAAATTCGGTTTTGAATCTTTTTGAGGTAGCTTTTGAAAAACTGTTTCTGGTTGTCTTCGACCGAAGAGGCGCGGGCCTCCATTTGCGCGAGCGCTCCCTTCAGTTTCTCGACGTCTTTTTCCGCGGCGAGCTGGCCGGTCAACCGTTGAATCACCGGCTTCTGATCCGGCTCCAGTCCGG
>JBDNGP010000061.1:0-2033 GCA_041689265.1 Verrucomicrobiota bacterium | reverse complement strand
GGAATTTGAACTGCGGGGTCAGGGTTCGTCTCTTGTTTCGTTTCGGCATGGTTCTCGTCGCTTTCAGGGTTTCTTTGGAACCCCGCCTCCATCCCTTTTTCAAGCTTATTCACTGGCTCCGTTTTCACCTGCCACCTTATATATCCCATACCCACCAAGGCCGACAATCGCCAACCATCTTAATAGAATCTTCGCTTTCATGGGCACCGGCATATTCAAGTCTGCTAACGTGGAGAGCACCGATGGCTGTGGAGCGCGGAGCGCGGAACAGCCATTCGGTGACTCGATTGGTTGGGCGGCCTAGACAATGACTCCATCATGTCCTCACTGTCGAAGCGTTTGTCCGATGCGTAACAGATTGCCGTCTGGGTCAACGATGGCAAACTCCCTCATCCCCCACGGCTTGTCTTCGAGGGCATCTTGGCGCGGGATGCCTCGTCGGGGCAGCTTCGCCAAAGCAAACGCCTGATAAATGCTCTCTGCGTCTGCAACTCGGATGTAGCAACCCGCACTCGACTCGGCGGGGCGAAGCTCCTTGTGGTTGAAGAAGTGAAGCTCCACTGTGCCCCGACGAAGGATGGCGTAGGAGTCACCGATTCCACGGATCTGGCCGTCAAAGCCCAGTCGCCGATAAAAGACGAGTGTGTCGCGCACGGACAGGCTGGGCAGTGTCGGAATAGCGATGTCGTCTTGTTTGGGTGTGCTCATGAGTGTGTTGTTATGCTGCCGCCCAACGCCGAGGCCAGGCACTGGCTGGTAAGCCGCGCTGCCTCGTCTCAGTTAAAGGTTCAAGTTTCATCGAATGTATCGAACCGGAGCGGCAATAGCCAGTTGTCCTGAGCCGATTGGTTCGGCAAAATCAAGGATTAGATCTCACGTGCTTGCGGTTTCTAAAAATGCAACAAATACAGATTCCAAGCGAGATCGCGATAGCGAATATCATAACTAAAAAATAGTAAACAAGCTCTACTACTTGGCCAACAGGTAAATCAACTGTTTGCTCTTTCAATCTCAGGTATTGAGTGGTGAACGTTACCCCAGCCACGACCAAAATTACCATCAACAGAACCATGAAATAACTGACTAGTAAGAGTTCCGTTTTAGGTTGCAGTTTTAACATGCTACGCTGCCGAACGTCGAAGTGGAGGCACCCGCTACCGGGAGCGCCAGTTCGACTCAGGGTGAAGGGTTCTCATCACGGTTCAATCTCCGACTCGCAGCGGGTAGCGGGTTGTCCACCCACGCCTTGTTGTGCTTCTTGGTATTTTTGCCGGACGGTCATGCAGAGTTAGCGTGAGAGCTTATAAAACTTGGCATCGTTGCGAATAAATTCCTTGAACGAATGCCGGGGATATCCTTCGACCTCGGAACCCGAGACTGGTGTAAATCCATCTAATTGTTGTGACGTCTGTAGCGACCAACGATCTGATTCGTCGAACCAAAATACCTCGATCTGGAAAGGAGTCAGCTTCTTGATAAATACCGTTGGAACAGGCAATGGGACTTGGACGAAGGTAGTCGTTGATGTTCCGGTCATACCGACGGCAGAAACACTGTAGGTATCAGAATTGAATGTTCCGTCGTTGATAATCACCAACAGATAGTCTCCAGAGCTAGCAGCGGTGAAGCTGTATTCCTGCTGGCTGCCAAGAAACAACTGAGCACCACTGGGCGTGATCACCTCATACGTTGGAGAGCCCGGAGAAGTCACATCGAGCTCTACAAAATCTCCTGCGCGTGCGGAGATCACGTAGACATCGAGATCTCCTGACGGCCTCGAAGAAGTCACAGGTGACCCAGCACTAAGAACCTGGTTAGATGTGGTAGCCAGCTCTGGTGCACCGCCAACAACTACTGATGCTCGATAGATTCCAAATTCATCGGAGTTCGCGTCGGAGAATACAACAACATGTTCCCCCGTCTCGGTTGCAACTGCCGCCACCGAGATTCCCGATGAATTAATGGAATTCCCGACAAGAAGACTCCCCGAGGGAGAGTAAATCTGGATCTGCGGATCGAACTCATCATCCACG
>JBDNGP010000060.1:0-3959 GCA_041689265.1 Verrucomicrobiota bacterium | reverse complement strand
TCTCCGGCGGCTCCGGCATGGCCTCGCTGAGAACCCGTTCCCGTTTGTCGAGCGTGCCCTGGCGGAGGTTCTCGTAATCTTCGAGCAGCCGCTCGCGGTTCAAGCGCCGGCGGATGGCCGGGTCCAGCCGGCTCACGGCCAGCACCAGCCCGATCTCGTTGGCCAGTAAGGTGACGGTCTTCTCTGCTTGCTGCTTCTGCTCTTCGGCGGTCTTGAAATCCTGTTTGATCCGGTTCGCGTCACCGGGGCTGCCGCCGCCGGCCCGGGCGAGTTCGTCACGCTGTTGGTTGCGCTCCCGGTCAATGCGCTCCTTGTCCTGTTGCATTTCCTCCAGCTCGCCTTCGCGCTTTCCGATCTGCTTGTTCAAATCGGTCTGCTGCGAAACCTTCAGGTTGAGCTGATCCTCGCGGTCGGACGCCTTTCGCTTCCCACCCAGGGCGAAGTGCGCCCGGTTGAGGTAGCCACCGAGGGCGTCTTTTAATTCTGCCAGCACCGTCGCGCCAAACATGGTGTTCACGGCCTTGCGTATCCCTTCCTCGCCCGCGCCTTCGATCAACGCCTGCGCCTGTTCCCCGTCGAAGAAGAAGGCGGGAGCGACGTGGGCCGGGAACAGTTCCCGCTCAATCCGTTCGTGGGCCAGAACGGGATCGTTTTGGCGGATGATCCGGTCGCCCACATGGATTTCCAGTTCTTCAAAACTGTCGCCTTGTTTCGGCTGGTTGGAACCGCTGAAGAACCAGCGCCGGATGATCCGAACTTCCTTTTCATCCCGGTCGTCGATCGTGGGCGTGAACGTCAGGTCGATCAGCGTCGGCTCATGCGGGTCCGCGTGGGAACGACGGAACTTGCCGATGGCCTTGCGGTAGGAATTGATGTCGTTCTCCGCGATGGTGCGGAAACCTTCCCGTCATTTTCAGGACATCTAAAATTTTTCAAGTTTGTTTCTGCGATGCCATTCCAGATGCCGTTGATCCGGCCAAAGGTCTTTGCGCTTGGGCAAATGGATGCGTTTTCCTTCATACTTGGCCAACAGCAATTGGTCCGGACCTGTCTCGCTGAATCGGGCCTTCGCCAGAATAACGCGATAATCCTCGGTCATCGACCATAGCCCTTCGTCGAACGACCAGTGCGCGTTCTTCGACAGAGCAATTCCATTCCTCGGATCGTTGTTCCTGCTGTTGGCGAACTGATGAATATGGGCAGCGTCCACGATGCTGCCTGCCGCCGCCGTCACCAGACGATAACCGGTCAAGGTACAAGTGTAGTCGTAAGCGGGAACCACCGTCACTCGAAAGCGAGCTTCGCGAGCAATTCGGTGTGCGATATCGTAATGCACAACCCGGTCATTCAATTCGTCCGCTCGATCAAGACGAACGTCGGCAAACTCGGCAAGCGCGGCGCGTTCGGCGGGATCATTGAAATATCGGTCAATCAGCAGCAGTCGCAGCCGTTCACGAAACTCTGCATCGAGAAGACATTCAAAAAATTCAGGATCAATCCGCACCGCTGCGACACGCCGCCGTTCTTCGGTGGGTGTTCCGGAAGCATCCAACGGAGTCCAAATACTCGACGTCTTGAGGTGATAGAAAGGGAGCCAGATTTCCGGTGGCTGATTGCGGCGGGCGGCAACAATTGGCCAGAGTGCGAGGAAGCGAAAAGCCAGCTCCCCAGACAGCGGAAGAAAGGGTTCTTTGAGCAGCTCCTTTTCCACCATCTCAATGACCGTCAGGAGAAGGAGCGGTTTGTGTGGTGCGGGATTGTCCTTCTTGTCGATTCGCAACCGAGCCAGCACGGCCAGCCACTTGTCGCCGGAAAGATTCATCGTTTCTTCAGGCCACCAATTTGGAAACCGTGCGGTTGTCGAAGACAAGGGAGCGCAACACTTCCTGAGTTTGATCCTTCTCCCATTGTTCGCGGATGAGGCGGACCTCGTGATCCGAGATGAGCGGCTGGCCGGTTTGCTCGCGCAACACCAGCAGTTCGTCCAGCAACATCCGGCGGGCTTCCAGCGTCAACGGCCCCAGCCCGGGCTGGCCGTTGCGCCGGACTTTGCTCCGGTAATCCGGGTTGCCCGACACCTGCTTGAGCCGGTCGCGGAATTCCGCCAGCGGTTCCAGATGCTCGTGTCCGGCATCGATCATCGCGGCCAGGGACTTGTCCTTCTCCACCACGGTGCAGGTCCAGCAACCGAACCGGGCGGACGCCGAACCGCAGGAAGGCGCGTCGCCGGCGTCCATCACGAACGGGCATTCGGTGCTGCCATCCTTGTAGAGGCGCACCAGCTCGGCGTAGGTGCCGCCCCACGGCGGACGGCCGTTCATCAGGGTGATCCAGACCTCGTCATTGGTCAGCTCCTTGATGGGGGAAAAGATCGTGACGCCCTTGTGATCCGGGTGTGGTGCAAGCTTACCGCCGTTGTCGTTCTCATGGCGTCCGATTGAACCGGAACGGGTGGCGGATTCGGCGCGGCGGACACCCAGGAGCAGAATCGCCTCGCCACTTCCGGCCACGGTCTCGCGAATGAAGCGCGAGGTGGGACGGATCTTCATCCGGTCGGTACACCAGCGGAAGGTGCGGTTGGGCGCGGGGTAGCCTTTTCCAAGGAGGTTCGCCCAGAAGCTTTCTTCCGGCAGCGGATGCGTGCGGATGACCTTGAGCGGGACGTTCAACCCTTCGAGGCTTTCCTCCAGCCGGGCGAGCAGTTTGTTCACGAATTCCTGGAAGACCGGCGATTCGACGAGCGTGTCGTTGCTGACGATGTAAACCGGACGGCAGCGCTCATCCGGCGCGACGGTGCGAACGGCTTCCAGCACCACATGCAAAAGCAGGGTGGAATCCTTGCCGCCGGAAAAGCCGATGATCCACGGATGGTCATGGGGCCGGAGGTATTCCTCGCGCAACTCGTGGCGGATGGCCTTGAGTTTGGCAGCTTACACATCCGAAGCGTTGCGACTGGGCGGTTCTGCAATCATTGGCTGGGGACGGTGTAACCCATCGGGGAGGCGGGAGCAATCATTGTTGGAGCCGATCTGCGTGCTTTGCCTGAGAAGACGTTTCGTGACCAGGGGGCCGTCGCTCCCGCGAAACACATCGAGGCGCAGTCCGGTGAAGGGTTTTCACTGTCAACGATGTTGAGATACAGCCCCCCGGACGACGAACTGAAAAACGGAATCCGCCCGCGCCGGGAGGGCTGCCAACGCGAGAACGAGCAGTGGTGCGGGGGTGGTTTTCTTCATGGTCGGTTGGAATCGATCACTGATTGGCTTGCGGTCAGAACGCCGTCTTTGAGCGCGCCCGGTTACCCGTCGAATTCCCGCTAACCCGGGCGTCGGTGATCCGGCTAAAATTTCTCGCGCCGCAGCACCTGGATGTCGGAGGTGTAGGCGACCATTGTGAAGCGGGGGAAGTAATCCCGGTGCAGTCGTTCGAGCAACTGATCGGCGGTATTTGGCGGTACGATGACTTCGATCTGAATGTTACCAAACTCCTTGATGTCGCCCGGGCGCTCGCCCTGCGCTCCGGCACCTTCCACATCAAACAATGTCCAGCCGTGGGCTCCGGTCTCGCGCAACAGCTTTTTCACATGTTTGCCAGCCAGCGATTCACAGATGATGGTAACCAGTTTCATCGGATGCGTGTTCATACCAAGTTGGATCTGATAATTTCAGGTTCAAGACTGCCACCAGCAGGCGAATGCGTAGTAGATCGGAATGCCGATGGTGATGTTGAAAGGAAATGTGATCGCCAGCGAGGACGTCAGATAAAGAGTCGGACTCGCGTCGGGCAGCGAAAGACGCATGGCGGCGGGCGCGGCGATGTAAGAGGCACTGGCCGACAAGGTGGCCATCAACGTCACACCGCCCAGACTCAAGCCCGCGAAATGACCAATCCCCGCACCGATGAACCCGTGCAGGAGCGGACCGACGATGCCGAAGCCCAAAAGAAACGGACCGACCTTG
>JBDNGP010000059.1:0-16592 GCA_041689265.1 Verrucomicrobiota bacterium | reverse complement strand
TTCCCGAACCGCCCCCGCGGGGGCGGTTGGGGAAGAAGGCAAAGCCGGCGACAAAGCCGCCTTTACCCAAAACTAAAAACCTGATAAACCAACAACAACAAAACAAGAGAATCTCAACTCCAAGAAACTCAGTACACTTCAACCGGGAACTTCCTCTGTCATAAATGTATGCGTCTTGACCCATGTGTCTGGATCCTCCTTCCCTCTTTGGACCTTCCTCAAGTCACCCTCCTTTTCCACCCCCCACATGAAATCGATAGTATACTTGTGGAGCTTGGTTCGGAATTCATCAATACGCTGAACGGTGATCTTCGGCAAGAGAGGCCTCCTCGGGCGATAGTAGTCCATGAACTCTCCATATTTTTCAGCCACTAACTTTCTTCGTTCCTCTTTTGTCCCATCGCTCTCATACTCAAAAACACTCGTGTAGCTTCCTACGGCGTCGTGAAAGGCAATAAGTCGAGAATAGGTTCCTTCAACTGTGTCAACGACGCGCACGAAAACCTCTCCTAGTCGAATGCTGCGATCGCTCGCGGCGATCTGAAGTTCTGCTTTGAAGTGTTAAAGCGTCGTATCGTTCTGTGCCCTTAACTGTGCTTTATGGCTTTCTAGCTTCTGATCATACTCATTCTTGATCGCGCCTTTGATCCTTTCACTTAGCCAGTTTCGAGCGAGGAATATCAACCCGGCCGAGAGGAGGGCACTTACTCCGGCTGACGAAAGTATGGTGACGATATCAGGAATCATAATTGTCTAACTATACCTATAGCAGAAAAGTTTTCCCTGCTATTAAATATTGGTGGCCAAACAAGGAAACTGGCTTCCGTGATATTCTCATCCCGACCATGTTTTTGTTTTTCCACAATGGGGATGAATGGTCAACCACCAAAAAAATGCGGATCAGGAACGGCTGCACATACGGGGCACCGCTCCCGCCGGGTGTTCCATCCGGTTCACGCAAATGGCTGTTCATCTGTGTTGATCTGTGCCATCTGCGGTTTCCGTTTTCCTTTTCCAGCTTAACCCTTTGAACCTGTCAGTGGCTTATGTTGCCGCCGGAACCGGGTAGCCAAATTCGCAGTCGTAAAGCTGATGGCATTGGGTGCATTCCGCCGTGTCGATCGTCAGTTCCGGCGACCACGAATATTCCTCACCACAGCCCGGGCATTTCACGAGGTAACCGCGTTTGGACGCCCGGTGCGCGTCGAGCGATTCCCGGCCGGGCGTGCGCAGATCATCCTCGATCAGCAGGACCAGTTCGTCCGGTTCGGGCGTGGTCTTTCCGGCCAGCCGCGTGGCCTGCGCATTGACGACTGTTTCAAAACAATTGCGCACCAGCCGCGCGTTTCCGAAATGGGAATCACGTTCGCCGTGCAGATATGCGAAATGATGCAGCAACCGCTCGCGCAGGCCGGGTGTGAGCCGGAGATCGTTGTCGCGGCAGATCCGGGAAAAGATACGGCACAGCTCCGACGGCGAATAATCAGGGAACTCGATGAAGCGGGTGAATCGGCTGTGCAGACCGGGATTCGATTTCACAAACTTCTCCATCTCCGCCGGGTATCCCGCGACGATGACGATCAGCCGGTCGCGGTTGTCCTCCATGCGTTTGAGCAGCGTGTCAATCGCCTCACGTCCGAAGTCCTGTCCGGTCTTGGCCAGCGTGTAGGCCTCGTCCACAAACAGAATTCCATCGAGTGCCGAGTCAATTGCTGCATTCGTTTTCACGGCGGTCTGGCCCACGTATTCGGCGACGAGCGAGCTGCGGTCGCACTCTACAAGATGACCCGTTTTCAAAACGCCAAGCGCCTGATAGATCCGGCCCATCAACCGCGCGACGGTCGTCTTGCCGGTGCCGGGATTACCGGTGTACACGGAATGGTAACTCGTCGGAATCGCCTTTAAACCTCGGCTCACGCGTAGTTGTTGCAACCGGGCGAAGTGCGCCGCCTGCCGGACTTTTTCCTTTACCTCGTCGAGGCCAACCAGTTCATCGAGTTCGGCGAGCAGCGAATTCAGCCGTTCCTCGGGCGTCGAGCCACCGCGCATCTTGAGACGTTTTTCCTGCTCGGCGCAGGCGATCTCGATCTGCTGATGCAGGTACTGGATGAACCGGTTTTCACGCGAGCTGACCGACCCGTCCATGTGCGAAAACGATGCACAAACTTCTTCGACCAGATGGGCGACGAAGAACACGACGGCGGGTGGGAGCTGTAGTTTTCCGAGGAAGCGAGCGCAGTTGAGGAAGAATTTGTCGAGCCCTTCGCGCACGTTTTCGTCGACGACCTCGTGCAGTTTGACAAACCGATCTTGTGCCGAATCGACGTAGCGCGTGATCGCATCCTCGACCCGCAATCCGGACATTTTCCGGTGGCCGCGGTTCAGCACCTGAAACCGGTCTTTGTGCGCCCGGAAATACAATCCCTGAAACGAGCGGATGATCTCGTCCGGACGCGAATTGTAAAGGCACGCTGTCCAGAATTGGGAACAGGCGTCGGCCAGCAAACTGAAATCGGCACGCGGATAAAACACGGACCACGCGCCGCCGACGATCTTCGAAAAGTTTTCCGAGAGTTCGGCGAGCAGATCGATGGTTCCTTCCTTCGTTTTTTCGTACGAAAGCGTCGGCGGGGTCAGCACTTCAAGCAGTTCACCGAGCAGCTGCGCGGCAAACAACGAACGCGCGAGACGCCGGATCGAAAGTTCTTCCGCGCCGACGACCTGGGCGATCTCCGGCAGCTTGGTCCGCAATTCCATGAAGCCCTCGACGAAGCGCATGTCTGCCAGCCGGACGCGTTCCGCCGTGTCGGCGTTGACCAGATTGGTGGTGGTGAACCAGTCCAGCAACGCGGGCCGGTCCATCTGGTTGAAGTTGAGCAGATCCTCGACGTTCCATCGAAACTGCTGGCGCTTCTGCGGATCTCCCATCAGCGACGCGAGCACGCAGCCCGGAATCAACGGGTGATGGGTGGTGTCCTTGACCGCTTGTTTCATGAAATGTGTGGGCCGGAGATTACGCAGTCGATCAAGCCGAGAAAAGCCCGGAATGTTCAATCACTTGTTGATTGGTGACAACTGCTCGATCCAGTCCCCGCTCCTTCGGACGTACGCCTGATCGATATCTTCTGAAAGCAACGTTTCAAACGACTGATACGTTTCCTGTTGAACGGCCCAGAGTGCGTCGCGCTGCTCGTCGCGCGTCAAGGCGGTGTCGTTGCGAATCTGTTCGGCTGCGGCCTGTGCTGTGCGTTGCATTTCCCAAGCTTCGTTGACAGTGGTTTCCGGCAGGTTGAACCGGTCGCCGAGATCGTACAGGGCCTGATAGTCCGACGAACTTGAGCGGATGTAGGCCTCGAATCGTTCCTTTCCAAAAAGCTCCTTCATCCTGGGGTTCAACTCGGATTCAATCTCAAGCCTCGCGAGGCTTCGCGCGTAATCGTCCTCGTTCATTCCGCCTGCGGGACGATGTTCCTCCTCCAGCTCCATCTTCCATTCCGCGACCTGCCGGATTTCCTCGTCAGACGGCTCGAAGCCCGGGCGATCAGCGGCCCAGTTGGCAGCGCCGGAGGAGCGGAGGCGATATTCATGAAACTCCTCGTCCGACATCAGCTCGCGACGATGGGTTGCCAGATCAAGCTCAAGTTGCTTCAACAACGCCTGTCCCTCGACCGTCATTTGCCCGTCCTCATCATGGTACTGTTTGTCCCTATCAATTACGCCGCGATCGCGCTGAAACTTTTGATCGAGGCCAGCCAGCCGATGCTGCGCGTCCCCGCTCAAATGGGCATACTCGGGGTCCGGCATTTGGGTTGATTCAATGCGACCCGGTTCCATCACTCCCGAAAGTTCATCCGTGAGTTTCCCGTATTCTCCCGCAAGTTTGCGAAGGTCCGCATCGAGTTCCTTGAACGGCGTGACATTGTCATCAAAACCGTTTCTTGCAACCGCGTCCCAGAACACGCGGCTGACCGGTTCCAGCAGCGCCTGCCTCTCGATGTAGAACCGCCGGGACAGCTCGGCTTTGAGAATGTCCCGCATGGTGCCGGCCGGACAGCCGTATCGCTCCAGTGCCGCGTGATATTCCTGGAGATTCTCGCTGGCGATCTCGTTCCAGCGCGGCCAGACGACGTCAGTCGGCGGATCAATTGACGGCGGTTCGACATGGTTGGTGATGGTCCGCGTCAGAATGTTGGTTTTGAAAATGACGGTTGCGGGAGTCCCTGTCGCAGCCGGTTCGGTCCGGTTCTGACGCGACTTCAAAACCACCGCGCCGAGCAGGATGTTCAGACCGACGGAAACGATGAGCACGCCGCGCCAGTTCATTGCGGCGCCTCCATTGACGGCAAGTTCAAGCCCGCGAACGGATCGCGCCCGTCGAACTGATCAAGCCACTGCCCGTGTTGCTGCCGGTAAGTTTCAAAAACGGTGGGGCCGAGCTTGGACCGCAACGCCTTCTCAGTTTCCAGCCGGATCAACTGTCGAAGCTCAATCTTGCGGGTGTCGTCCAGATCCGGATTCGAGGTCAAATTGTCCACCTCGTTGATCGCCGTCTGTCGCACATCGAACACGTCGACCGCCGTCTGCCGGGGCAGTTGCTGATCGGTCGCAAAATCATAAATCTCCCGGAACGCCGGGGTTCGGGCGCGGGCGTAGTCGGCGGCGACATCCGCGCCCAGATCGAGACCGAGCTGCTCCTCGACCATCCGGTTGAGCCGGTCTGGCTCATCATTGTGCCGCTGTTCGCGATCAACGAATTCCGCGCGAAACGGATCGATGATTTCCGAGCGGATACGAACCAGATTCCTCAATTGAAATCCGGACAGCCGCATTCCGCGCAAATCAAAACCGTCCCTCAACGAGCCGACAACCAGCTGGAGCCGCAGCCAGAATTCGTCAAAAGACGCGGGTGAGGCCAGCACGGCGCACGCATTTTTCATTTCCTGATAGCGCGCACCCAGCTCCGCCAGATCCGCCGGCGTCAACAGGTTGTTTCGCAGGTCGGTGAAGGTCTCGCTTTGCTTGTGGCGGAACATGGTCTCGGACAGCACGCTGCGTCCCTGATCGTAATCCAGACCCGCAAACGCCAGCGCAAGAATGCTGGGGTCCGAATGCACCTCGTCGCCGTCCCCGTTCCGGTAGGAGCCGGTCAACTGAAGCATCACATCATGCTCTTCCTGTTCCAGATCGCCGGCCGCTTGGTCATACTTCAGCTGAACCTGGCGCTGCTCGCGGGAGGTCATCCAATAGGACGAGGGACGGTCGTGCTCCAAAGCGGTTTTCCGTGCTTCATAGAATCGCGTCAGGTCCGCGAGAACGATCTCCTTCACCAGCCATTCCGGACAGTCGAGCCGTCGGAGGTTGGCCATGTATTCCTCGTAACGTTCCGACTCGATCATCGCCCATTGAAACACCGGGACTGCGATCATATTGGTCGTCACAACATCAACGACGTTGGTGACAATCAGGGTTCGGGGGAAGGTCGATTGCGACGCCCGCCGTGTGTCGGCGTCATTGACCTCACCGCGACCCGGTAGCCACCACGCGACGAGCAGCGCGAAGTTCAACAGGATCGAGCTGCCGGCAAACCATTTCATGTGGCGAAAAAAGGTTCCATCCCGGACGTCGGTTGTGCGAAGCGGGAACCGGTGGCCTCCGTTTGCGCCCGTCGCCCACCCCAGCCCGTTCTGAATCTGTGTCCATCCGTGTTCATCTGCAGTTGAAAAACGGTTCTCGGGTTCAACGGTTGGGGAATCATCCGAGTGAGAACATGCCGGAGAAGAAGCTGAGGAGGAGGCTGACCGCCCCGAAAACGACCGCGCAGACCAACGCCCAGCCGAAAATTGCCGCCCCTTTTTTCCCAATTCGAAGGGGCAGGATAATCGCCGCTGCGATGGCCCCGACCGGTACGCCGATCGCCGCGATGCCGAGGGCAAGGGCTTCCATGTTGATCGCCGCGAGGTCCGGCACGAACTTCGTCAGTAGCCGGAATCCCGTGATCCCGATGGCCGGCAGGCAGATCAGAAACACGATGAACGACGGCGCCTGCCACCACGGACGGCCTTTGAACCGGTAGTTGCAGTGCGGACAGATGTCGTACCACGGGCGATCCCACGCCGTCGTGCATTGCGGACAGAATGATCTTGGATTCATACGCTTCAGACCTAGCTTATGACGTCACCGTGCCGTGTTTCTGGGAAACGCGCCACCTCCAAAAATATTCAACGCGACAGACGGTTCATTTCGAGAACTCTCGCTTTTGCGGTCAGATTCCGTTTTGATCGGGGTGTTCTCGCTCAATGAACAATCCAGATTCCAACGACAAAGTGGTCATCATCACCGGAGCCGCCGGCGGGCTGGGCCGGGCGTTGGTCGACATCTTTCAAGCGGCCGGCTGGCGGGTGGTCGCCGGGCAGAACCGGAATTCTATTTTCAAAGAAGCGGACGATCTTCTGCCTGTTCCGCTCAACGTCACGAAGCGCGAGGAGATTGAGCTCGCGATTCAGGCGACGCTCGCGAAGTGGGGACGGATTGATGCGTTGATCAACAATGCCGGAATCACGGCCGACGCTTCCGTTGTTCATCTGCGCAACGCGGACTGGCAACGCGTGATGGACATCAATCTCAAGGGCGCGTTCTTGTGTTCGCAGGCGGTGATCCGGACGATGTTCAAACAGCGGGACGGGCACATCATCAACATCTCCAGTTTCGCCGCCAAGAACGGCCACGCCGGTCAGTCTAATTACGTCGCTGCCAAGGCGGGTCTCGTCGGACTTACGCAATCCCTCGCGAAGGAAGCCGGTGCCCGCAACGTCCGCGTGAACGCGATTTTTCCCGGAGTGCTCGACACCCCGATGACGGCTGATCTGACTGAGGATCAACGCCACCGCCTTGATTCGACCAACGTGCTCGGTCGCTCGACGAGCGTGGACGAAGTCTCGCTGTTCATCCGGAATCTCGCCGGGATGAAACACGTGTCCGGCCAGGTCTTTCAACTCGACAGCCGGGTCAGCGCGTGGACTTAATTGGCATTGGACGATGGCAAAGAAGAAAGTAAGTTCAAGCCGTGCAGCAAAAAGTAAAAAAGTGGTATCGCGAACTCGCAAAGGACCCGGTCCTCAGCGAAAACGAGCGCTGGCTTTACGATCGAAGCCTCGCTGCGTCCCCCTTCGATCGCTGGATGATGAACGAGAGATTCATCCGCTCACTCCCCTCTTCAGTACGCTCCAAGCTTCGCGCATCCGGTTCATGATCATCGGCATGAGCGCCGCGATCATGCCGGGCGCTCATGGTACCACCCTCGACTACGACATCTGGATCGACCTACCGAACCGACAGCATATCAAAGTCATCAATATCTGCCGAAATCTGGGGGCCAAAATATTTTCCAATCAGGTCGTCGAGCCAAACGGCCTCAAATCATTTCGATGGGAAAAACGCACAGCGATCAGGATGGACTGGCAAAGCGTTGAAGTCCCTGTGCTGCCGCTTGAGCGCATCATCGCGGCGAAAGAGTTTAGCGGCAGAGAAAAAGATATCGCTCAACTGCCGATATTAAAAACGACTCTGCGAAACCTCAAACGCAGTCCGAAATGAGCAGTTTCGCCGAACAGTTGAGACGTCAGTTGACTCACATTGATGATCAAGGACTGACTCGAAGACTAAGCTTGATCGACTCCCCCCAAGGCACTCGCATCCAAACCGATGGTCGCGAACTCGTTAACTTTTCATCGAACGACTACCTCGGACTGGCGAATCATCCTACGCTGAAGGAGGCATCGATCGAGGCCACAGAAAGATTTGGGGCAGGCTCCGGTGCATCACGTTTGATTTGTGGATCGCTCAAACCGTTTCACGATCTGGAAGAATTGCTGGCCAGCTTCAAGCAGAGCGAAGCGGCCTTGAGTTTCTCGACTGGCTACGCCGCTGCTGTTGGAACCATCACGGCACTGATCGGCAAGAACGACATTGTCATCATCGACAAACTGGTCCACGCGTCGATCATTGATGCCGTTCGCTTGAGCGGCGCGAAACTGCGCGTGTTCAAACACAACGATCTCAATGACCTGGAGCGCATTTTGAAATGGGCGGGTGGGCAGCGCCAAATACCGAACGCCGATCGCCGAAATGTTTTGATCGTCACGGAATCTGTTTTTTCGATGGATGGGGATGTTGCTCCGCTAGGAGAGATCGTTGAGTTGAAAGAGAAACACGGTGCGTGGCTGATGGTTGATGAAGCGCACGCAACCGGGCTGTACGGCGAACGACGGAGTGGACTGATCGAGCACTTTGGCCTGTCCGGACGAGTGGAGATTCAGATGGGCACACTTGGCAAAGCGGTTGGCGCGAGCGGCGGGTTTATTTGCGGCTCCCGATCGTTGATCGACCTATTGATCAACTCCGCACGCAGTTTTGTTTTTTCAACCGCACCGGTCCCAGCAGCGGCCGCAGCTGGGCGGGCTGGCATCGACTTAATTCAAAGCGATGAAGGCACTCAGCGTTGTGCAAGATTGTGGGAGCGAGTTGACCAAAGTAGGACAGGCATCCTGTCTGTCTTCGAACGGACTTATGATCGTAAGCTCGCAAGCTCAGCCGATTCACCATCGGGTAATACGAACACCGTTCTTTCTTCCTCTGATCAGTCCAACATCTTGGTTGGAGAGCCTCACAAGGTTTCGCCAGTAGACAGGCAGGATACCTGTCCTACGCCGATTCTGCCGCTCATTGTCGGTGGTGAATTGGAGGCCGTCGCCGCCGCCAATGCGTTGCACGAACGCGGTTTTTACATGCCCGCAATTCGTTACCCGACTGTCGCACGCGGCAAGGCACGACTGCGTATGACCATCACCGCCGATCACACGGCTGAAGATGTTGAGCTGCTTCGCGAAGCGTTGACCGAAATCATCAATCGTAAATCGTAGATCACAAATGGATCCCCTTTCAAAACTGGACCACGCGCACGTCTGGCATCCGTTTACTCAGATGAGGGACTGGTTGAAACGCGAGCCGATCGTGATCACGCGCGGCAAGGGGACGATTCTCGAAGACCAACACGGGAAAAAATATTTGGATGGCAACTCCTCGATCTGGACGAATCTACACGGGCACAATCATCCAAAGATCAATTTGGCCATCAAGAAGCAGCTCTCGAAAATTGCGCACAGTTCCGCTCTTGGTTTCGCGAATGAGCCGGCAAGTTTGCTAGCCGAGAAGCTGGTGAACGCAGCCAATCCAGTCCCAGCCAGAGCGCGAACGAACAAGCGACTAAAGCCCGAGCTGGACAAAGTTTTCTACTCCGACGACGGATCGACTGCGCTGGAGGTCGCGTTGAAGCTGGCTTACGAGTTCACCCGACGCACTCGCGGTCCGAAAACGAAACCACGCTTTCTTTCCATCGACGGCGCGTACCACGGTGACACGATCGGAGCAGTCAGCCTCGGACACATCGATCTGTTTCACAAAGCGTACGGCGGCATGTTATTTAAGTCTGACAAGGTGATGTCGCCCTACTGTTACCGATGTCCCTACAACCAGGCGAAGCCCGAACGCGCGGATGCCCGCGAGTATCGGAAGTGCCACTGGGAGTGCGTTGAAAAAGTTGAACTGGCTTTCTCCAGGCAAAAGAAGAAGGGAAACCCGTATGCCGGATTTGTTTACGAGCCATTGATGCAGGGCGCGGCGGGGATGATTCCGCAACCGGAAGGTTGGCTGAGCCGGGTTGCGGAGATTGCCCGCAGTCACGGTGCATTGCTGGTCGCTGACGAGGTAATGACCGGATTCGGCAGAGTAGGACAGGCTTCCAGCCTGTCGTTGCGGCCGCAAGTGCCGGCTCAACGCGCAATCCATTCCAAAGGTTCCCGCCGATTCGATGACAGGCGGGACGCCAGTCCTACTTTGTTTGCTTCGCACACTGAAAATGTTCAGCCAGATTTCTTGTGTCTGGCGAAAGGCTTGACTGGTGGTTACCTCCCGATGGCGGCGACGTTGACCAGCCAGGCGGTTTTCGATGCGTTCCTCGGTGAATACGAGGAGTTCAAATCGTTCTTCCACGGTCACAGCTATACCGGCAATCAGCTCGGCGCGGCGGCCGGTTTGGCCAGTCTGGAAATCCTGCGCAGCGAGCAATCGATCACTGCGCGGCACAAACTGGAGCACGCGTTACGTGAAGAACTGAAGTCACTTTGGGAGCTCCCGCAAGTCGGCGACATTCGCCAAGTCGGACTGGTTGTCGGCGTCGAACTGGTGAAGGACTGGCGCGTGCGGGAACCCTTTGAGCTACGTGACAAAGCCGGGATTCGCGTGTGTGAATCAATGGCCAAACGCGGCGTGCTCACCCGACCGATCGGCAACGTTATCTGCCTTATGCCGCCGTATTGCACCACCACTGTTCAGGCCAGGAAAATGGTCCGAGCATTGCGGGATTCGATCAAGGAAATCCTATAAACCCAACCAATTGATTCAAAAGCTTGGCAAGCGTTCATCGTTTTAGTCATTCTCCGCTCACCGTCTCTGATCGTTATGAAGAAGAAAAAGACCTGGAAAATCGTTGGTATCAATTTCGACCACTTTCACATGGGCGATTTGCTCCGCTACGCGAAGGAGCATAAGAACGCCGAGATTGTCGGCATCAGCGACGAGCAACCGGAGCGCATGGAGGAAGCCGCGAAGAAATTGCGGATCGCCAAGGAGAATGTTTTCACCGATTACCGCCAGTGCCTGGAGAAGACCAAACCGGACATCGTGATCATCTGTCCGGCGGCGTCGAACCATGGCGAATGGACGATTCGTGTCGCCAAATACGACGTTCATATCTTGGTGGAGAAACCTTTTGCCAGTTCGCTCAAGGAAGCCGACGTGATGGTGAAAGCGATGCCCGAGGACAAGACGCTGATGATCAACTGGCCGTTGCAGTGGGTCGCGTCGCATCGCAAGGCCTTTGAACTGGTCGCCACCGGTCAGATTGGGAAGGTCTTAAACGTCTGGCACTTTGGCGGCAATCGCGGACCGCTCTGGCATGGTGCGGACAAGGACGAGAAGACCGCCGAACAGGTCGCCAAGGAAAAACCGAAGTCATGGTTTTACAAGAAGGCGGCGGGCGGTGGTTCGTTGCTGGACTATCTCGGATACGGCACGACGCTCGGCACCTGGTACCAGGGCGGCAGACGACCGCTCGAGGTAACCGCTGTGGTCGACAAACCAAAGGGTCTGGAGGTCGACGAACACAGCATTGTGATCGCCCGCTACGCACATGGTCTTTCCAAATTTGAAACGCGCTGGGGCACGTTCACCGATCCGTGGGTCATCCAACCCCAGCCGAAATGCGGGTTCATCATTCACGGCACGGAAGGTTCAATCAGCAGTTATGATTACGATCCGTTCGTGACCGTTCAAACGCGCCAGAAACCGAAGCCCCACAAGATCGCCGCGCCGGAACCATCAGCTCCAAATCAAAACCCGGTTCAATATCTGATCGATTGCCTGGAGAAAAAGAAACCGCTGAAAGGCCCGGTCAGCATCGAGTACAGCCGGATCGGTCAGGAGATCGTTGATGCCGCGGTGAAGAGCGCAAAGACGGGGCGCCCGGTGAAATTGAAACGGCAGACAGGCAAGCCAATGAAGTAGAAAAGTTTTTGGTTTCAAGGGTTCAGATTTCAGATGCCTAATCTCAATCTTACTCGTCATCGTAATCCGGATTTAGAATCTGGAATCTGGAACTTGGTTCTTCTCTGTGATCTTGGTGTTTGGAGCTTGAAAACTACCGCTCCAAATCTCGCGTTGTTTTAGCGCCAACGCACGGACTTCAAAACCCATGGTGTGGATCGTTCTGCTAGAAACTGATTTGCCACCGTCGCCAAAAAAGCGGACTGCAACCCCGTGTTCCATCGTAGTTCGTTCGGTCCTTTGAAACGAACGATCCAACCGCGTTCTGTTTCTGTAATCGATTCGCGTTTCAGCCTTTCCCGTCCCACCTTGGCGCGAAGGTCTTCCGGGGTTGGTTTGATCAATGCATGTTCACCGCTCTCGAGTTCGAGTTCCAGAAACTCGGCGTCATTCACAAACAGTATCACTGTGGGTTTTATTGCACCGTTTTCCTGATTCCAACCGCCACGATCAAAGGGGATACCGCTCGCCGGATCACCCAACGTCACCCCCGCGTTCAGCATGAAGACGGGGCCCTTCTCCGATTGTCGCCCGCGAACTTCCTCCACTTCTGACCACGATAGCGAACGAGGTCCGCCGTACACCGCTTTGCTCAGAAACAGCTCAGTCCCAATCCATCCGCAAACAATCACGCAGACGATGACACGACTCGTTCTTCCCTCACATCGCCCCGCGACCCAGTACCACGCGGCCACCACGGCCACCCCGATGGCGGGTGCCAGGTCCATCATGTAACGCGACGAAATCACCGGCGCGTACAGATAGAATCCCAGCAAAGGCACGGCGGCCAACATGGACCAGAGACCGAGCACAAACACGATGGAACGCGTTCTTGTTTTCGGGTTTTTAATCGAATCGTCATTCTTTGCGGGCAACGTTCGTTTCAATAATTTGAACCCGCTCCAAAGTGCCAGGCCCCATCCCACCATTATCAACGGAATGAAACTCCAGTCGTAGGTGCGGAAGTAAAACTCGCGCCAACGCGGCACATCCGATTGCCCGGGAAAGATGTCGTCCTTGTAAAAGTTCGCGCCGTTGAAATTGTTGTCGAGAAAGATTGCCCCCATCAACTCGGCCGATGCCTCCGACAGCGGTACATCTTGAAATGGATTATCAAACCGCGTGGCGTACATCGAACCGTAGAGCGTCTGCACATTCAGCTTGTGACCGAACTCGAAACCATTCCCGAACCGCTTCGAGTTCGTGTACCAAAGCACGCCGCCACCCAGACAAAACAGGAACCCACCGATCAGAACAGGAGCAACGAGTGACCGAATCGATTCCCGACCACGCAACCACCACCACCACCGTTCCAAATCCGTAGAAAATCAATGTCGGCCGGATCAGCGCTCCAAGCCCGGCCAACGCACACAGTCCGAGAAACATTTCCACTTTTGGTCTGCGTGAAAATTGAACCAGCAATGTGACCAACAAAACTCCAAACAAATATTCATACGCCACAGCCTCCTCCCAGACCGCGCTTCTGGTTTGCAGGAGCGTAAGAAAAGGCGGGAAGAGTAGAAGCACCACAAACCCGCCCACAAACCCAACGATCAATCGCCACATGGATGAACCGCCATTTTCACCATCTTCATCACCCGACGCGCCGCCGAGCCAGACCTTCAACACCACGAAACTCACCAGCAGCGCAAACAACCCGAACGCAACGCGATCAGGAAAACCTTCGTAGCCGAACATTCTCGCCAGCGTTTCCCACGGCATTCGCCACATCGGAATCCCCAGCCCCCACACCTGATGCACACCTTCTTCTGACCACGTGTGATCAAACCTCAAATCCCGCACGTCGGGACTCAACGAAAGTTTCCCCTCGAAGAAGGCGTCCGTCTGGTTTCGATACGCCGTGGAACTCGAATACCAGTCACCCCAATCGGCGACGATGCCGGTGGCCAGCAGCAGTCCGGCGGCATAGACCACCGCCTGATAGCCGAACAGCCAGTTGAGTTTGCGGTTTCCAGTCATCAGTTCAACGCCAGCGAATCACGAACGGTAGGTTGCGGCGAGTCAGTAATCAGTAATCAGTAATCAGTTGTCAGTTGTCAGTTGTCAGTTGTCAGTTGTCAGTTGTCAGTTGCCAGCAAGCCGCTGGGAGGCCAAGACGGTTTCACCGTACTCCGACTTATTGAATACTTCTTCACTGCCCCACTGAAAACTGAACACTGAAAACTTCCCACTCTTTTCACCGATGTTTCCAAAGGCAGCGCAGCGCTCCCACGCCGTCGCGGAACCGGATTTTCTTGCCTTCCGCGTTCGTGCGGCCGTGGTACGTGATGGGAACTTCGCGCAGCCGGACGCTCCCGGCGCGGACCATCCTCGCGACCTTCGCGGTGACTTCGGGACAAAATCCAAACCCGTCTTCCGTGAGTTCAATCTGTTCCAGCACCTCGCGTTTGAACAGCTTGTAACACGTCGCCTCGTCCGTGAGTTGGAGTCCGGTCAGTTGGTTGCACGCGGCGGTGAGCAGCCGGTTGCCCAGTGTGTGCCAGTGCAGTGTCCCCCGGCAGGGTGAGGCTTCCGCTGAACCCATTTCTCCCGGGAGATCAGGGCTCCGCGGGAGCGTCGCCCTACCGTTGATTGGAAACCGCGAGCCGTAGACGACGTCCGCTTCGTCGCGCAAAATCGGTTCGAGCAGGGCGGCGTAGTCCGCCGGGTCGTATTCGAGGTCCGCGTCCTGGATCAGAATGAACGGCGTGGCGAGGTGTTCGAGCGCGGTCCGGATCGCAGCGCCCTTGCCGCGGTTGTGCGCGTGTTGAATCGCGTGAACGCGGTCGTCTTCTTTGGCCCAACGTTGAAGCTTGTTCCATGAACCGTCCGTGGAACCGTCATCCACCGCGACAATCCGCGCGACCTCGGGCCGGGCGAGCACACGCCGGAGAATCGTGTCCAGCCAGCGTTCCTCGTTGAACACCGGCATGGCGATCCCGAGACGGGCTTCGGCTGAACGGTCGCGTGTCATGTTAATTTTCCAATGGTAGTCGCCGACGTGAGGAGGCTCTGACCAGTATTCAGTATTCAGTATCCAGTGGGCCAGTACGTCAGTGAAACAGTGGCGGCGGTCGCAGCCCCTACTGATTACTTCCCAACTCCGCGTCTCTGCGTCTCTGCGTCTCTGCGGTTAAAATTTATCTTCCATCCGCCCCGGAGCCAGGCTGGAAGCGCTGTCCTACTACTTCCGTTCCGCCGTCCGTTCCTGGAGCCAGGCGATGTCGCGGTCCGTGTCGCTCGTGTGGCGCGGGCCGGTAATGCCGATCGGGCCGAGGGTGGTCTTCTCCTGCCACACGTGATGCTCGACGTGACCGTCGCCGAAGGACAGCACGACGCCGTTGTTGTGATATGTGCCCGGCGTGTCCATCCACCAGTAGGGACTCGGCGTTCCCTGTCCGTTGAAGTCGCCCGTGTTGCTCAGGTCCACCGCGAAGTTCGCCTCGTTGATGCTGTCACCGCGTTCGTCCGTGATGATGAAAAGCTTGGACGGGTTGTGCAGATCGGACGTGCGCCGGTAGATCATGTAGTTCGTTCCGTAACCGCCGAGCACCAGCGGAAACGTGCCCGGCGTCGGACGGATCGAGTTCATGCGGTTGTTCATGGAAACGCTGCGCACGTACTTCGATTTGTCCGAAGGACATTTGTAAATCTTGGGATCGGGAACATACGGCGCGAGCAACGAACGGTTCTTGTCCACCAACAGATCGGCGTTCCCACCCTCCAACGGATTGCGCAACTGCCCGGCCACCCAGTTGGTGAAGGGCAGACCGTCGCCGTCATCGACCGTGTAGACGAGCTTGCCCTGATGATCATCCGCATACATCTGCCAGCCGAGCACGAGCTGGCGGTGGTTGTTCAGGCAGGCGGTCTTCTGGGCGGT
Organism: Verrucomicrobiota bacterium; assembly: GCA_041689265.1. Classification (GTDB taxonomy): domain Bacteria; phylum Verrucomicrobiota; class Verrucomicrobiia; order Limisphaerales; family RI-55; genus JBDNGP01. The sequence continues at coordinate 1,051 of JBDNGP010000059.1, read as the reverse complement.
GGCCTTGGCCTTGCTCACCCCTCCCAACAACAACGCCGACAAGACCCCGATGATCCCGATCACCACCAGCAGCTCGATGAGGGTGAAGGCGCGGCGAGGAACCAGTTCCCTAGATCGCATTCCGCCTTCCAGTTCCGAAAAAATCTGCTAGCAACACGCTTAATGCGGCAAATAGTGACACTACAAGTATGGTATCCGAAACGTAGGATTCTGCAACACGCGAAAACTTTATGAATTTTGAAAAGCCACTCAGACAACTGCACGGAGACTCATAGTCGATAAAAGCCAGACCGATTTTGTAGGTAACTGCGGACACCACAAACCACAACAAGAACACCGCCTTGATTACAAGTCTACGGCTGAATACCAAATAGATGCCAAGTGCGATCTCTAAAATTCCAACGGTTAGAAAAACCACTCTGTTCGAAACCATTGGCAACAACGCATTGCCAAATCCCAAGTAGTTTGGATCCTCTAAGATCCCGAAAACTTTTATCGGACCAATTAACAGAAAAACAAGACCCAAAACCACAAATACTGATGGAACTATTCTCATAAAGAAGGAAGAGGCAGCCGGCAACTACACAATTTTACCAGCTACCTCCACTTGAATTGGCTACCAGCAGCCGGCGGGCACGGTTGTGGGGGTGCCGGGGGTGCCAAGGACACAGCCACATCCAGTCGCAGTACAACTCCCAGGGGTGAAGGTCGTCGTCTGCGCAGGTGTCAGCGGCCCAGGTGGCGCACAAAAATTGATGGCCGACACACAGCTCGCGGCACCCGTTGTAGTAATTGATCCACAGCTTCCTTTGCAACCCGCTCCCGATGAAGATGGCCCACAACTGTTGCTGGATGTTGTACCATTTCCAGATGTAGTGTCGCATCTTTCACCCCACCCAGTTGCCATTAAGTGAAGTGTACTGAGTTTCTTGGAGTTGAGATTCTCTTGTTTTATTGTTGTTGGTTTATCAGGTTTTTAGTTTTGGGTAAAGGCGGCTTTGTCGCCGTCTTTGCCTTCTTCCCCAACCGCCCCCGCGGGGGCGGTTCGGGA
>JBDNGP010000058.1:0-6107 GCA_041689265.1 Verrucomicrobiota bacterium | reverse complement strand
GGGTAAATGGTGTTGAGTTTGAACCGAGACGCTTCCCCGGCGTTGGCTGACGCGGATTATTGTTAGGCATGTGGAACTCCTCTGGCCGCTTCATGTCCGCTGCCTCCAAATGCACCTGACACGCCGATGATAAAACAAAATTCATAGAGTCGACCACGATTATGCGTCTCGTAAATACGCACGTTTGGGGCGAACAGACTCACGATGAACGTGATGGGGCATATCAGACCGTGCCAAACGCCTGCCTAAAACCCAGCGGGCGAAGCGCCGGGAACTTGATATTTCGAGCCCGGTCCAGCAACAGCTAAAATATTCATGCGAAAATGTGGCAATGCCTAAAACAGTTGTATTCGGCCAAAACTCAGTTTGACCTGTCGTGACTCAGTATTTGCCTTCGCTGTTGCACTAGAAAATTCTCACGCTCCGGCGGCAACTTCGCCACCTTCTTCAACGTTCTTTTTGTCCCGTTTCACCCAGACGTAGCGGAACATCAGCGCCCGCAAAACGGCGGTGATCGGGATCGCCAGAATGCCGCCGACGATGCCGCCGAGCAGCGTGGTGCCGGTGATCACGGCGATGATCACGGTCAACGGGTGCATACCCACGCGGTCGCCGATGATCTTGGGTGAGATGACCATGCCCTCCAGAAATTGAACGGTGACAAACACCGCCACGACGAGCGCCACCCGCCAGTCGCCGAACTGCACGATGCCGATGATGACCGCCGGCACGAAACTCATCATCACGCCGAGATAGGGAATGATGCCGAGCATGCCGGTCATCACGCCGAGCAGCAGTCCGTAGTTCAATCCGATGATCGTGAACCCGATGGCGGTCAGGGTGCCGACGCACATGGCCACCAGAACTTGTCCCCGGAAGAACACGATCAACGCGTCGCTGACGGAGTTGATGAAGAACACGAGTTCCTTCTTGATCTTGGGTTCCTGCACCGGAAGGTAGTCGGTCCATTTGCTGGAGATGCCGGACTTCTCCTGTAAAAAATAGAACAGGTAAACGGGAACGAGGGCGAACCCGATGACGAGGCCCAGCAAACCGAACGCCTGGCCGATCTTGGAAAGAAACCAGCCGGAGACGGTTTTCAGATTGGCCGCCGCCTCTTCCTGAATGCCGGGACCGTATTTTGCCCACTGCTCGTGCAGCAGCGCCTTGGCCTTTTCGATGCGCGCGGCCGCCTCCTCGTTCTGCATCTTCTTGTTGATGAAGGTGGTTACTCTCTCGGTGCCCTTGTCCCAGTAGGTGGGCACGTTGGTGACGAGCTCGCTCAGTTCAATCACCACCTGCGGAACGACGGAGGCCATCATCGTAATCGCGAGGCCAAACGTGGCCATGAACACGATGATAATCGAGCCGGTGCGAGACATTTTCCGTCGTTGCAGAAAATCCACCACGGGATCAAGCAGGAACGCGAGGATAGCCGCAACCGCGAGCGGCAGGAGAACCGGTGAAAGCTGTTTGATGGCCCAACCCAACCCGAACACGATGGTGCCGATGAGTGCGAGAATGATTCCAAGCGCGAGCGAGGTGACGGACAACCAGAGGATGCGAGCCTGGCGGTCGGTGGGCGGGGGGAAGTTCATGATCTTATTGGGAGATGATCCGGGATTCTTCAGTCGAGCGCAATATGCGAAATCATGTTCGCGAAGAACATTATAAAATGATCGGTGAATTCCAGATCGGCATGCAAAGGGGCCGCCGCAAATCCGGCGGGACGTTCATGTTCGTTCGCGGTAAATCCGCAAACCTTCGCGCAGTGACGGAAAGGCGAGGTCATCCAGTTCCACTTCGTGCGGATCGCGCCACAGGAATTCAGCGACACCGTCCAACGCTCTCGTGTCATCTGCGTCGTCCGTACGAGCTGAAAACAGGAAATCCAACACCGGGTAGTTGACGCCCTTGTAGCTATATTCGTTTGGATGGGAACCGAGGAGCCGGATGTCGCGGATCTCCAGACCCACTTCTTCGAGCGTCTCGCGGCGCAGGGCTTTTTCCACCGTTTCGCCGATGTCGATGAAGCCGCCGGGAAACGCGAGCTTGCCCCTAGCCGGTTCCTTGGCGCGGGTGATGAACAACACCCTGCCGTCGGATCGCGAGATGATCGCGGCGGCGGCGGCCGTCGGGTTGAAATAGAAAACGAATCCGCATCCGCCGCACGTGAACGGAATGACGGGTTCGCCCGTCCGGGGCTCGCCGCAGGCCGGGCAGTGTTTGAAACGCAGAACGGGTGTCATCGATTGGCGGACGTCACGTCAGTGTTTCAATCCGCCGACCAGTCGCGCGGGCAGAAGAATGAGGCCGCGCACAAAACCCAGCACGCCTTCAACGACCCAGAAGGCGATCCGGAACGGGAGACAAATCAGCCAGATGAGGGGCAGCGCGATCAGCGCGAGGAGAGCGAGTGGCCAGCAGAAAAACAACAGCAGGCAGAAGAGCAGGAGCAGGGGCAGTGTTTTCATGGGCGTTGAGTGTCGCGGTGATTGTTATCGGCTGACGGAGACTTTGTCGCCTTTCTTTTCGACCGTGATTCGCTGGGCGCTGTTGATGCTGGTCTCGTCGACGAGCAGCGACCAGCCCTGGTAGACGCGCACGCGGAATTCGCCGGACGAACTCAGGTTGCGAAACCAGCCGACGACGTTCTCGTCCTTGAATTTATACAACTTTGGAACCGCGCCGGATTCGGCATGGTTGCCCTTGTTGTCGGTCCACGCCGCCTGATAGCGGACACCCGAGTCTCCCGATAATTTGATGCGCAGGGGGGAACATCCCGTGGCCAGAATGAGCATCGACAACAACAGGCAGCAACGAGTCGCAACAGTCATGCGTGGAGTTTGGGTTTTACGGTGAACTGACGCGAACATTTTTGGTGAAGCAATTCAGTCGAACCACGAATGATTACCAATCAACACAAATAAGGGCCGGGTAAAAAATCCGAGTGCGGTGGTGGCAGGACCTGAAATAGCCCTTTTTTAATTCGTGTCCATTCGTGGTGTTCTTCAAACCAGCGACGTCACCCTCGGCGTTTTCACGACGATGGTTCCGGCGATCATGTCATGCCACGATTGTTTTTCCGGATTCCAGCTGGCCCAGAAAAACCCGAGCCCGGCGATGACCAGCGACAATGCACCGCCGATGAAACGGACCACTGCGGTCGTGACGTCGAATCGGCGCCCGTCGAGGCGTGCGATGCGTAATGAGAACACGATCCCGCCCAGTGTTGTCCCTCGCCACGACCACATCGCGAGGTGGTAGCCGATCCAGACGAAGGGAAACAGTTCCGGGCGGTGCGTGAGGACGGCGACGGAAGTCATGACCAGCACAAAATCGAGGAGCGCCGCCCCGAAGCGCGGCCAGAAACCGACACGTTGAAATGTTGCCAGTTCATCCGGCGACGGCTGGGCAACCCGCGTGGAGCCGATCACCGGCGGCACTTCGGTCGCCGGACTTGGGTTTGGTTGGGTCGGCTGACTGGCGGGCGCGGTGTTCGCGTGCAGAGTACTGGCCGTCGCCGTTTGTGCCGGTGCCGGGGCGGGTCCACCGGGACCGGGCGGAATGGTCGGCGGACGGCGTTCCCGCTGGAAGGCATCGACGGCGGCGACAAGCATGCTGCCGAGCGCGAGCGGCTTGAGCAGGAAATGAACGAGCATGCCCAGCACGGGCACCATGTAGACCAACGTCAGCAGCGCGGTGCCGACGATGAATCCGCCGAGCGGTGTCTCCATGCTGGCGATTTTCAGCTGGCGCCCCAAGTGATTGCCGAGCAATACGAGCACGGCAATCTTGCCGAGAAGCGTCGCAACCTCCCAGCCGAGGACGACAAATGGCACCGCGATGCCTCCGACCACCGTGGCTCCGAGCAGTGCCAGCGCGGGGAGATATAGAATATAGGCGATGACACCGATCAGAAATGTCCGCAGTGAACTTTGCTGCATTACCTTCACCCCGGCATTGATCGGACGCGGAAACAGGAGCAACAGGATCAGCCGGCACAGAAAGAAGAATAGAACGACGTACCAGACCCAGGCGATTCCCGGAGCGATCGGCCGCCCTAGCAGCGGCCCGGAACGGACGTAGTCGCCGAGCCACGAGAGATCGGGCAGATGAACCTTGCGTTTGGGACCGTTGAAGACGACGGCCGGATCGGTCTTCGGCTGGGGGCCGATGATCATGGTTTCTCCGTCGACCCGCGCGTCCGGTCCAAACTCCACGTTTGAGAGCACGAGGATGACGTCGCCGTTGATCGGCGCGTTGATGTAGGCGTCGCTGCAGACCACCACCACGTTGCCGTCCACGGGGGCATTGATTTCGACGCTCCCGAGCACCGTGACGCAATCGCCGCCTACGGGGCCGGAAACCTGGCCCTTGCCCAACACGGTCACCGCCTCGCGCTCGCTTCGGCCTTCGATGACGTAATCCGCCAGGATCGCCACGACCATTTCCGCGACCTCGTCCTTGTCGACGGTGATGTCGTTTAGGATGCCCACGTAAGGATCGCTGCCCCGCCAATGATTGCGGAACGGGCGGCCGTCACGCCCGTGATCACTGTTGTCGGAACCTCTCTCAACGATGGCGTCGCTGATCTCATCGGAAATTGCCCGGCTGATCTCTTTGGTCCCGGATTTGTCTTCGTCGGATTTAGTTTTCGCGGGCTGGGCTTCTTGCTCTGTTTCTGCCGCGTCGGTTTTTTTAGCCGTTTCGGCGACGGGTGCGTCTTCCGATTCCTGGGCGCGCAGAGGCACGGTGCCGGCGACCAGCGCGACAATGAGCAACCAGCGGTGCAGTGAATAAAGGGACAATTTCATAACGATTAAATTCTGTTGAACACGAGGCGGTAGCCCAGGGTTCCGAGCCCGATGCAGGTGGCGTAGGCGACGCCGACAAGCACCGCCAGAGTCCAGTAGAGGGTCGGTCCGACGGAGCTCAACGTCAGCCCGGTGGCCCTTCCGAACCGGGCCGCGACGTCGTAGTAAGGTTTCAATGAGGCCAACATGCCGCTGACGGATTCTGCGACACCGGACGTGAGCGTGCTGAACTGCAGAATCGCGGTGCCGGCGAGAACGAGCCCGCCAATGACCGCGATGCCCAGCGCCAGAAACGCGAGCTTTATGACCGTCGGCCAGTTGATCCATGACGTCTTCCACCACGGTGCCGCCTGACGCGCGGCGATGGCGGCCAGCACGCGCGAGCCGAGCGTCTTCGGCGCTTTCAAATTGGTCAGCTGACCCAGTTCGCGATGAATCTGTTCGGCAAGTTTGCGTTCGTTCACATCATTCATAACGTCGCAGTTCCGGGGGAGAGATTCGGCGGCAGCATTCCGGTCGTGCCGCTTAACTCCCCCTCCATATCGAGTTTCAGTATTTTTCTAAGTGCCTCCCGTCCCCGGTGAATGTCCGTCTTCACCTTGGACAGGCTGAGCTTCAGGCGTTGGGCGATCTCGTCGTAGCTCAGTTCTTCAAAATGGTAGAGAACGAGCGGGACGCGGTGGGCCTTCGGCAGTTTGTGCAACGCGCTTTCAAGCAGCGCCCGTTTGTCCGCTAGCTCGGCGGCGTCGCCCTGCGTGTCGTCCGCGGGGATCTCGAATCCCCGGTCGTCATCGTCGTCCTTCTTCAGGTCCGAAAACAACGTCCAGCGCGCGCGGTAACGGGTCAGGTGGTTCAGGCAGAGATTGCGGGTGACCACCTTCAACCAGCCGCCCGCCGTCTTGCTCGTGCTCAGCTCGTCAAACCGGTCATACGCCTTGAGAAACACCTCCTGCGAGATGTCCTCGGCCTCGGCGGAATTCGCCAAAAGGCGCATCGCCGTGCTGAACACCATGTCCTGATAAGCCTTCATAAACGCTTCGAACTGGACTGTTTCGTTCATCGTTTGGCCGGACTGAGGTCTCGGTCATCGTAGGGACAAAACTCGGTTGCACGCCAGAAAGTTGCAATAATTTATGGGGAATCGACCTCCGGAGTCCGGGTCTGGTATGACGCGGTGCAAGCGCGGCGCCCAAGCATGGAAATCCATGATGACGACGGTATCGGCCGGCAGAACAGCCCGCAAAACGGACGTTCCAACGAGGATCCGACCTGACTGCTTGAGGTTCTGGC
>JBDNGP010000057.1:0-4145 GCA_041689265.1 Verrucomicrobiota bacterium | reverse complement strand
TCAATCACCAACTTCACCGTCTCGCGGACGCGACCTTCATCCATCTGACCATTCACGAGGCAGCACTTGAACAGCTGCTTCGCGTCGCGTCGGGATTGTTTGGAGCTTTTCATTTGATGAATTGAACTGAGCCGTTACGCAACAAGATCAGGCGGCAAGTTCCCTGTTCGTGTCGTCAACGAGGCGTTTCTGATCTTCCACCGTCAGGATCTTGCCGGTGACCTTGCCGGTGGTCTCGACCACGAGCCGGCCGATTTCCGCCTTCAGTTCGGCCATCATGTTGTTGCGATCCGCCAACGTCGCTTCCCGGGCCTTGGCGATGATCTGCTCGGCCTGGGCGATTGCTTTTTGGGACTCGGTTTCGAGCACTCGCGTCGCCGCGTCCCGGGCTTCCTGAATCAAATTATTCGCCTGGGCGTTCGCCTTATCGAGCACTTCCTGACGGGCGGCCTCGGTCTGCTTCAGCTCGTTACGGATCTTGTCCGCATTCGAAAGGCTTTCAGCGATGGTCTTGCGACGCTGCTCGAGGATGTCGAGGATCGGCTTGTAGGCAAATTTGTAGAGCACCCCGGCGACGATCAGAAAGCTGATGCACTGGGAGATGAAGAGCGACCAGTTGACCCCAAAGGCCTCGGCGGTCCCGCCAATGAGGCCGGACGCTGCTCCATCGGTTGCGGCAAGAAACAAGTTATTCATAGCTAAATTAAAAATCGGACAAAATGGGTTGCGGGCGAACCAGCCGCAACCTCAAGAACTGAATTACTTCACCAGGAAGATGGCGAAAAACACGATACCTTCAGCGAAGGCGGTGCTCAGAATCGCCTGAACGAGAATCTTCGTGGCTGCGCCAGGATTCCGTCCAACTGCTTCGGAGGCTTTCATTCCAATCAAACCCACACCAATCGCCGCGCCAAGGGCTGCGCCTGCGACGTGGAAGCTTCCGGTGATTTCAGCAAGTAGTGGTAACATTATGTTGTCCTTTCGTTTTGTCGTTTTCGGTGTCTCTCACGGTTATTCCATGATCAAGACCCCAAAAGTATTTAAAGTTTAGTGCTCTGCGCCGTGCGCGGCGTGGTCGTCATCGTGGCTGCAGATCAGGAGGGTGAATACCGCAGTAAGGAGCATGAATACCAACGCCTGCACCAATCCCACCAGAAGCTCCATGAAATAGAATGGGATCGGAATCAACCAACCAAAGGCGGAACCACCAAGCAACGCCATCGTTTCCAGCATGTTTTCACCGGCAAAAATATTTCCGTATAACCGGAAGCTGAGCGACACAGGGCGGAACAGAATGGAAACCACTTCAAGCACACCGACCAGGACGAACACTGCAACCATCAGGACCTTCATCATCCCGACAGTGTCACCTTTGGGGCCGAAGATGTGCATGATAAACCCACCAAAACCGTTGGCCTTCAGTGCCCAGATGATCCAGCACGCGAAGAAAATCATCGCCATCGCCAGTGTCATGTTCATGTCGGCATTGGCTCCACGCAGCAGAGGTGTGTCAAAGTGATGAAAAGTCGGATCGGTCGTCCATCCCATCGATCCCACGCCGGGAATCAGGCCAAACCAGTTGCAGGCCAAAATCATGATGAAGAGCGTCGCAAAGAACCAAAACGTCTTCTTAACCAAGTCCGCGCCGATGATTTCCTCGAGGAAGTTGTAAAGCCCTTCGACCAACCACTCCCAGAAATTCTGAGCGCCCTCTGGCACGGCCTTGATGTTACTGGTTGCGATCTGAGCGGCGAGAATCAGCAAAACAGCCACCAACCAAGTCACCATCATGGAATTGGTAATCTTGAAAAATCCGAGATCGAACAGAACCGGCGCGTGCTGAGTCAACCCCTTGTGTTCACTTTCATGCACGTCATGGGCTACCGCGTCAACGGCGTGTTCAACGGTCGCAACCACGCCCTCGTGGGAGTCGGCGGCAGGCATCAGCACGGGCAGCCCGGCCAACAAAAAGGCGATGAAAAGAGACTTTAGTGATCGCATGCGTGCAAAATTAATACCCGGAAAGCATCAAGAATGGTTCGGTCCGGCAAAACGGCCCGCCAAATTGCCGTAGCGTGATTTTTTTCACAAGGGTTTTTTTGAATACTTGAGACAAAGCGGGGAGACTATAACCAGATTCACTTTTCAGCATTACCCGCCTTGATGAAGAAGCCTCGGCCGACGTGCCAAACAGCCCCCCGGTGCAGTCCACAGGAGCCACGGCCCCCCGCCCCGTCCCCGGACACGGCCGCTTTTACCGGACCCGATAATAAAACCTCGCGCTCAGCCCGATCGCCGCCGCACCCAACCCGCTCGCCAGCCCGATCCAGTTTCCGACCGCGCCCATCTCCATCGTGAAGGCCAGGAAATAGGCCAGCGGCACTGAGATCGCCCAATACGCGATCGCCACGACGACCACCGGCACCCGGACATCGCTCATTCCCCGCAGTGCGGAAATCACGATCACCTGAGTGCCGTCGGCCAGCTGGAAGAACGCCGCGATCACCAACAGTTTTGCCGCGAGCAAAATGACGGCTTCGTCCTGAAGAAACCAACTGGCAATTGTTCGACCGCCAAACATGAACGCAACCGCGAACAGCGCCATCGCACTCAAGCCCATCGCGAGTCCGCCGGTGACGATTCGCGGCAACCTGGATTTCAAATTCGCTCCCCAGGCGTGGCCCACACGAATGCTCACGCCCATTCCGATTCCAAGTGCCAGCATGAACGTTGTCGACGCGCAGGTCAGCGCGACCTGATGCGCCGCCATCGCCTCCGCGCCGATCCAGCCCATCATCAAACCACCGACGGAGAACGCGCCGACTTCAATCAAGTGCTGGAGCGCGACCGGTGCCCCGAGTCGCAGTTGATCTCTGAATCGTTGGATCGACAGCTTCAGGAACCACGCTTTGGGTCGCCATTGTTTTTCACGCTGAGAGGTCACGAGATACCCGATCGTGCCGATCATCATGACCACCCGCGCGATCAACGTTGCCAGACCGGCGCCGTCCAGGCCCATTGCCGGAGCGCCCAGGTGGCCGAAGATGAACACCCAGTTCAGAAAAATATTCAGCAGCACGCTGCCCAGCAGGATGAACATCGGAGGCCACGGATCGTTCAGTGATTCGCAGAATTGTTTGCCGGCGTGCGCGATCAGCAGCGGAACAATTGACCACGAAAAATAGAGCAGATAGTTCTGGCAGACTTGGACGACATCGCCGGGTTGGCCGAGGAACTGGAGGTAGGGGCCGGCCAGCGTCATCAGCACGCCGGTGAAAATTCCGGCGGCGAGTGCGACGAGGAATCCGTGGCGGACAGTCTCCGCCGTTTCAGCGGGTTTGCGGGCGCCGAACGCCTGCGACGTGAGAACTTGCACGGCAGACAAGAGCCCGATTCCGAAGATCATCGGCACATGAGTGACGGTGTTGACCAACGCCGCGCCGGCCAGCGGCAGCACACCGACGCGCCCGACCATCATCGTGTCCGTGAGCCCGAGCAACATGTGCCCGACCATGCCCGCCATGATGGGAAAGCCGAGTGACAGCGTCAGCCGCGCTTCCACGAACCAGCGAATGATTTTGCGGCGGCGCGACATCGCATTCTACCCCGCCGGTTCGCCTTCGGCTTTCAGCACAGGGACCGTTTGATGTCGTTTCGTTCGCGACCCAGCGCCACGCAGAATGAGGATCACCGCAACCACGATCATCGCCGTGCTCACGATTAATTTCGACGTGAACGGTTCGCTGCCGAGCCAGCAACCCAGGACGACAGCGATCAACGGATTCACAAACGAGGTCGTGGAAACTTTTGACGGCGTGCTGACCTGCAGCAACCACAAGTAGGCGGTGAACCCGATCAGTGAACCGAATATCGCCAGATATGCCCATGCCCAGAATGACACCGCAGTCACTGTCGAAAAACTGAAGGTGGAGCCTTCGCCCAAAGCCAGACCGCAGACCACCATGATGCCGCCACCGGCGATCATCTGCATGCCGATCGTGGTTAACGCCGATTTCGGTTTGGTGGCGCGCCGGCTGAAGAGCGAACCGGACGCCCACGTGATCGTGGCGAACAGGATCGCCGCCACGCTCCAGGGATCCAGCGCCGCGCCGTCGTATCCGTGTCCGCCGAGCACGAGAAACGCG
>JBDNGP010000056.1:0-3451 GCA_041689265.1 Verrucomicrobiota bacterium | reverse complement strand
GAGTGGGTTCTCTCCCTGTTAATTCATTGTAGTGGACTCTTTCATGCCATTCCAAGGCCCCCCTTTTTACGCTTTTTGTTCAGCCCAAAGTTTTACCTCTCCTCACCATCACTTTATCCTCTCAGAGAAAAGAGCCCGGTTAAAATCACGCCGCCGGAGCAATCGGGGTTTGCAGATCGAGCAAGGCTTGGAATAGTCTCGCGGAATGTCCCCTAGATCTCGCCGTCGTTTTATCAAGGAAACAGGAATCGGTGTCGCCGCCTTGACGACCGCTCCTTCGATCATCGCCGCCGACAACTTGTCACAAGTTCTTCATCGCGAACAGCGGGTCCCCGGCGTCCACGTCTACTCGATGCACGAAAGTGTCAGCGCGGGGGAGGAGATTCCGTTTTGCGTGAGCGCGGACACGCCCTACGAGTTTACCGTTGTCCCGCTTGGGCACGATCCCGACAGCCCGACCCAGGACGAGGTATTGCACACGTTCGACGCGATTGCGCCGCGAGTGCAGCCGATTCATCCCGGTTCCTACATTCTCGTCGAGAATGGCTTCAAAGAATCGCCGGCGGAATTCACGATTGAATGTTGGCTGCGGCCGTGGGCGTTTGATCGTTGGCAGGACGTGATCTCACAGATGAGTTATCCCGAAAAATGCGACTTCGCGTTGGCGATCAGCCCCGAAGGCCTCCTCACTTTTTACCTGGGCGACGGCGGCAAGTTCAACAATGACTGGCCTCTCAGTTCGGATCAGGCGCAACTTACGAAGGGCAAATGGCACCACATCGTGATGACCAAATCTCGCACCGACCGGCGCATCTGGATGGACGGCGAAATCGTCGCCAGCACCAAAGAGGTTCCACCTCACGAGAACATTGCGTGGTCGGCACCACTTCGACTGGGAGCAGGAGGAAACGCAGACGGCTCCGCGAGCCGAACCGCCGATTACTTCGACGGCGACATCTCGATGCCTGTCCTGTATTCACGCTCTTTGGGTGAGACTGAGGTCAAACAACGATTCTCTGCGAAAGGACTCATCCGCGCCAAAGGCGATGATCTTCTCGCCTTTTGGTCATTGGATGAAGAACGCGGCAATCGTGTTCGCGACAAGGCCGGCAACCGCCGCCATGGCAACATCATCAATCACGCAACCTGGATGATCGGCGGCCCCAGCTTCGACACGGACGTTCCACGGTTCGGCAATTATGATCCGGCCAACGATCCCAAACGCGGTCACGGGATTCGATTCGCTTCAGATGATCTTTACGACTGCCAATGGCGCGTAACTCATCGATACAAAATTCCACGCGACGCGAAATCCGGAATCTACGTCGGCCGTTTACGATTTGAACAAAACGGAGCGGAACATCTTCAACACGTCACGTTCATCGTCCGCAAACCAACGCGAAAGAAGAAGGCGCCGATCCTGGTTCTTTGCGCATCGAACACCTGGCGGGCATACAGTGGAACGCAGTTCGGCAAAACGTCTTCAAACCTGAAACAGGTCTTCGGCACTCACGGCACCGAAAACTCTGAAGGCGATCCCCCGGCATTCAATTTCTACCGGGCGCATGCCGCCGGCCAGGGCACCTACCAACAAGGATTGCGCATGCCGTGGCCCGCAGCCGGACCGTATATTCTCTACGGCGGCGCAACAAACTACAGTCACCTCATGCGTGCGGATCGGTTTGCCCACATCTGGCTCGAGCAGGCCGGGTACGATTTTGATGTGATCACGGATCACGACCTTCATCGAGATCCGGATCAACTTCGCGACTACGATACGTTCATCATCAACGGCCACAGCGAGTATTGGTCGTTGGAGATGTTTCATGGGCTGGAGAAGTATCTGGCGGATGGAGGCAACGCCATTGTGCTTTCGGGCAATTCACTTTTCTGGCGCGTCAGTTACAGCGACGATGGAACCATTCTCGAATGCCGGAAAGCGGACGCGCCTGGCAATCAGGTTCCCGCAGATCGGCGGGGTGAAGCCTGGCACAGTCACGATGGCCTTCGCGGAGGACTCGCCAACGAATGCGGCATGCCCGGTTGGAAACTGATCGGGCTCACAACGCTGGGTTGGAACAACCAGAGCAACCCCAAGAATTTTGGTCCCTACGTCGCCGAACAGACAGAACACTTCCTCTTCAATCAACCAGAGAAGGTGGACCTGACTCCCGGAGACAAACTGGGTTGGACTGGAAAAGAGAACGTCACCCCACTCGCCAATGGACATGAATTCGACGTGCGCCTTTCCACTCTGGTCGCACTACAGGAGAAAGCCTCACCGGAGGGCCAAACCGTGCCAGCTGATCCTGAAGGAATGATCCGGCTCGCCAATGGCATTATCCCGTGGAAAGAAGGCGGCGCGGCGTTTGATTATTGGTTTAACCCAATCAAACCCAAAACAGACCAGGGCGGTGAGATGATCTATTGGGAACGACCCGAAGGTGGGCGGGTTTTCAATGCGGGGTCAATCGGTAGCGGTTGGGCGCTCTCGGTAGACCCGGAACTACAAACGCTGCTGCGAAATGTCCTGTCACACTTTGGCGTTTCAAGAAGTAATGTAACGCAGCCAGCAAGCGTCAAATCCAAATCAGACTCGAGTTAGTTTAATAAACGCGGGATACGACCCCGTTTGATTGTTTGTCCAAAGTTCTGCGAGATCATTCTCCTCGAACAAATTTCAAGCCCGATTTATCAGTTCCCTGAGATGATGCAACCGGTTTGGCGTCATTCACGGTCGCTGCCATTTGAACGAAGAGTTGCTTCATCTCGGCGAGTTCCTTTTCGAGAGTTTTAACTCGATTGGCCAGTTCCTGAGTCGCCGAGATATTTAGCATCGAGATGGCATCATAGTCTACCGTACGGAAGTCGTTCACCTCGCGGCCGTAAACGAAGACTCGATCCACTTCCGAATTAAAGTCAGTGCGGAACTTGTTGTCCTTCACTTCCAGCACCTCGTGAATCGCGTCTGAGTCTTTTGAGATCAACTTCACTCGGTCACCTTTTTTCAAATCTGTGGCCAGAGCAATCCATCCATCCTTGATCGACGCCTGCTGGTAGATGTCCGGCACCACGTCGGTCTGTTGGCTGACGGCCTGCGGATAGATCTTTTCGACCTGTTGCGCGATGACTTTCTTCTGGGGCACGTTGCCTTTACCAATTACGTCTTTGTAGTGGTAGTCGGCGATCTCGATGCCGAGCAGGGTATCGAGGTCTGCGGCGCGGTCGGACCGGCCTTGAATATTCTTCATGCCCGCCGTTTCTGAGTTCGTGACCTCAAACGCGACCTCCAGGAGAAGGAACGAGCCCTAGCCGAGCAGTCGCTCGAACTGGTGATCCTGCGAAAAAAAACGAATGGGGGTTCGTGGGATCGATAACCGGCCTGTGGATCAAAGAGCAAACCAAACTGGAAATCCTCACCGTGATTGAGACCTCCCGGCAACAAGGTGTT
>JBDNGP010000055.1:0-4445 GCA_041689265.1 Verrucomicrobiota bacterium | reverse complement strand
ATTTTTTGGATTCAAGCTGGGCCAAACTAAAGACTTGCCACTCTGCCGTAAACCGTTAATTTCCAACACATGATCACGAAGGAACCCTCAAACCAATTCACACTAGGCCAAACTAAGTTTGGCTGAATATAACTGTTAGGCAAAAAAGGAAATGCCGACCCGCCACAAATCACTTTTCCAGTTAAACGTGATCGAGTCTGATCCAACCATAACCTTCGTCATTTCATGTCACCTATTAACCGAGCATCTTATGGTGCGATGCCTGTCTTCAGTCGGCGTAAAAACAGGAAATAAATCCGGGTTTTCTGACATTATTACTGAATGCGAAAAGCGTGGAGTTTTAAGTGTTGATTTGTGTGATGTCTTGCGTATTTTTAATTCGCTGCGGAATCGGTATGCCCACGATTTAAAATACAGAATTAAGCCCAAGGAGATTAATGTTTTACTCAAGGCTATAAATGCTATGGATCGGCCATTCGCAATTTACAAAGTCAGGGCCAGCAAGAAACACATGTATGGACTATTGTCATGCCTTACTGGTCATATGGAGCTAATCACTCTTAAACATGAAAAGAAAATCGGAGGCTAACCAATCGTTGCAGAGAACGAGCGCGTCTGTCACGGATCGTGCTCCGATCAGCACGCCCCGCGCCAGCCACTCTCGTCTCTGATCTTATACGTTAGAAAAATGAAAAAAACAATTCTCACATTCATTCTTACCGCTCTATGTTTTAGCTGTGCACAAGCACAGTTCACCTTCGGAGGGAACGACTACTCAATGAAATGGGAAGCATCGCAGGGTGATGCCAGCATGAAGGAGTATTTAGTCGGAGCAGAAACTACTGAGAATTGGACTACCATGCTCACACTTCAAGCCCATCCCAAGGCAACAGAAGTAAAGCAAGTTTCTGGACCCTATTTTGAAGCACGAAAGTCAATTGTTGTTATGCAACCTCAACTCCATCCAAAAGAAGAAGGAGATTTCACTGATGTAGTTCTTGAGCTATTTCTGGGAGGACCAGGCATGACTCCCCACCTAGAGTTCGTGCTAGCTCGGTTCATCCAGACCGAAAAAGGAGTCTACATGATTACCTATTCTCACAAGATCCCGCTGAAGAGTAAAAAGAAGAATCAAGACATCAACATCGATCACATTGCAAAAGGGAAAGAGGCATGGTTCAAAGAGCTACTCAACATCCCCGTGGAATCGATAATCAACGAATTCTAACCAGTCGGTGCTGGACAACGTCGCTACGCGCCGTCGCCAGACCTCCACGTTAGGCAGAAAGACAAATATGACGCATAACACACCCCTTTTGGACGCCGCGATGAGCGTCGCTATGGAGTGCATCGCTACTGGCGAGACGCTTCTACCATTTGTAATCACCGAAGGAGGTCGAGGCGCCATCTTGTCCATCGACGCTGAAGAAGCCGCCGAACAGATAGCGATGGCGCAGCGATCGGTCGATGATCTGCCAGCCGAAGCCAGTGCTTGGGCGTTTGCTTACGACGGTTATCTGACGCTGGACGAAGAGAAGACAGATGCAATTTTCTTCGAGGTTGGGGAACGCTCTAATATCTCGATTTTGGTTTATGCCCAGCGTTACCGTCCCGCAAATTCGGACCAGAAGGTGGAGATGATTGGTGTTTTGAGTCGCCTTCCGAAGTCGAAGCCTCGGCTCAACAACGCCCGGTTTTCAGAAAAAAAGACGCCTAACCAAGCGATGCAGAAAACGAGCGCGTCTGTCACGGATCGTGCTCCGAGCAGCACGCTCCGCGCCAGCCACTCTCGTCTCTGATCTTATACGTTGGACTAAAAAGAAAAAAATCATATGCCAAGCTTACCTTATCTAGCTGCACCAACAAATATTCCGAAGGCTTTGGACAAGATTCGTGATGTCCCGACTCCACCGAGGATCACACAGGATTTCGTTAAGACAAAGCTGCAGATACCTAGCAGTTCGGGAAATCAGATGACCTCATACTTAAAACGAATCGGTCTTGCGAACACTGATGGAACTCCTACTGATCTGTATTTGAAGGCTCGTAGCAGAAGCTCTGCGGGGAGAGCAATTCGAGATGCTTTGAAGATTGGATATTCCGACCTTTACGAGCATAACGAATATGCCCACGATTTGGAGGAAGAAGAACTGAGGGATTTGATAATCCGCGTCACGGGTGCTGCTAGCGATGCAAGGTCGGTGGACCTTGTTTCAAAATGCTTCAATTATCTGAGGGAACGAGCGGTTTTTGAAGGGAACGAAGAATCTGAAGATACTCCCAATTCGGCGCCCGAAGAGCTTTCCCCATCACCTGCCTCGATCGCGATACCCCATCATATCAGAGCGGAAAAGGGTGAAAGGCGAAAACGTCTAGGAATGAATTTGTCCTACACGATTAATCTAAATCTGCCTCCGTCAACGGATATTGCCGTATTCAATGCCATATTTAAGAGCCTGAAAGAAAATCTATTAAAGGATATCGATGAGCACGAAGGCTGAAAACATCGTCAAGCTTTTCGGAATGACGAACCAGCTTCTCAATGAGGATCTGAAGTCTGTTGAGAAGGAATTTGCAATCGAACTCGGCCATCTTCCGACAGCGAATCAAACGGAGGATAAGTATTACCCTCAGTTCGAGCATAGCGTCAGAAAGGAAGCGTCGAGAATGGCAGCATATTATGAAACATTCTACTGCCTTGAAAAGTCGATAAGGAAGCTCATCCAAGAGCAGATGGATGAAGACGCAACGGATTGGTGGACGACTGGAAAGGTTCCCGAAAATGTCCACAATGAGGTAAAGAAGCGAATAAAGAAAGAGATTGATGCCGGAATAACTCAGAGATCAACGGATAAGCTTGATTACACGACGTTTGGGGAGCTTTCCGTGATAATCACATCAAACTGGGATATTTTCGGAGGAACAATCTTCAACAGTAGGTCGGCGGTCGAGAGAGTAATGGCCAACCTAAATCTTCTGAGAAACCCGATCGCTCATTGCAGTGACATTTCCAAGGATGAAGCAACAAGACTTCACTTAACAGTCAGGGACTGGTTTCGACTGATAGGGTCCAACAAGACGATGGAGGACAACGCTGAGTAGCGCTTCGCGCGACTAAGCGTGCCTCATCTTGACGTTAGCCCAATGAAATTGCCTTCCCATTGGGCTGATGTCACAACGGAAGGCTCACACACCAAAAAGAAAAACTGAAATGGCCACACAAACACTGAAAGACCGGAATCATAGCATCATCGGTTATATTGAAACGCGCTCGGATGGAACGCACGTCGGAAAAGACAAGAACCACAGCATCAAAGGCTACTACGACCCCAAACAAGATGTGACGAAGGACAAGAACCACAGCATTGTCGGGCGTGGCAATCTGCTGTCCTCCCTCATCACATCTTTGTAGCCGTAATGCAAAGGGCGGCGCATTGCCGCCCTTTGCCGATAAACCAAATCATGGATACACTCATTATTGCTGTCGCAACCATTCTCGGTCCTCTATCGGCCGTAGGTCTCACCCTTTATGTTCAGCACCGCTTCAATACTTCGCAAAATCGGTTTCAAAAGGAACTGATGGATCAGCTTGAGCAAGATCGAAGAGATTGGGAGATGAAGCGCGAGAACGCTAAGGGTTCCTATGAAGACGCTTGGAATGTCGCTAATCGTGATAGATTCGACCGCCTTATCCAAGCAATCGAAGACCTGTCAAAAAGCAAAAAAGACGGCTAACAAGTCGGAGATGGCGACGCCGAGGAAGCTGTCTGATCAATTTTAAGATTCCCCCCGGCGCGCCATTCCTCTAACGTTCGGCTACAACACACCAAAACAACACCACACCACATCACCAATGAAAAAAATACTTAGCATTCTCACCCTGTGCTTCCTCGTGGCATCCGCTCACGCTGGCCCGATGGAAGACGCAATGAAAGCTGCACTGAAAGGACCCGAGAAGAAGAAGCTGAAGGTGTTTGACCACCATTTCAACGTGAAGCCCGTTGAGATTAAGCGAGACGGAGCACGCATCATCGTCAATGGTCAGATTTCACACCACCTCCGGTGGCGGCGCGACGACCAAGTCTATTACCGAATCATCAAGGAGGGAGATAAGGTCATCAAAGTGGAGAGGAACATAAATCGAGGTGGATGGGCCGGTATTGCAGCCCCCATTGTCGCAGCCGTTGGCACATACTTCACTGGTGTTCCGATCCCACCAGACGAGGTTGAGAAGGTCGGGCGCGCGATTGGAAAAGTACAGGATGGATCTTGGGAGGGTGCATGCGATGCGATCATTGCGAATGTAGCTATTCGAGTGAAGTAGCCGAACAATGTCACTGGAGCGAACAGCCGTTCCGCTCTTCCGCTCGACGCCGGGCGGCAGTTCGGATGCGCCTCGTGCGCTCCACCGTTCCTGTCGGCGGCTGTCGCTCAGTTCTGACGTT
>JBDNGP010000054.1:0-14734 GCA_041689265.1 Verrucomicrobiota bacterium | reverse complement strand
GCCTTGGCCTTGCTCGCCTTGGCCTTGCTCGCCTTGGCCTTGCTGACCTTGGCCTTGCTGACCTTGGCCTTGCTGACCTTGGCCTTGCTCGCCTTGGCCTTGCTGACCTTGGCCTTGCTGTTCAGATTGTTGACCGGGCTGTTGACCGGAGTTGTTTGCGGCGAGATCTCGTCCAAGTTCGCGGGTGAGATTTTCGAGTTCCCTGCCCGCTTGACGAAGAGCCTGCAGGTCGTCGCCGAGAATGCTTTCGGCTGCGTTCTCGACATCATCCTTCAACTTCTGAACGCGCTTCTCGGCCAGCTTTTGAACTTCTTGAGCGTACGGAGCGTAGCCGCTTTCCAGCAGCTGGCTGCTCAGCTGGTAGGTCGCTTCCAGATCCGATTCGTCGTCGCTCTTCAACGAATCGTAAGCCTGTTGAAGCATGCGGGGCAGGGCATCGCGCGTCTGCTGCCCCCGGTTGGCGTCGCGATACGTTTCGTAAAGCTGACGCGAGAGCAGCGGCTCGGCGATCTCCGCCTGGTCGCTGACCTGACGGATGTTTTGCAACAAATTTGTCAGCGTTTCCTGCTGGCTGCTGAGCTCTTTTGACAGGGCTTCTTTCAAGGGCGAGTCGCTCAGGGATTTTTTTTGTTCGCTGCCGGTCAGCGATTTGAACTGCTCCTGCAGCTCGCCTTCTTTTTTGGCGAGATCCCGGGCGGTTTCGCGGAGGTCACGCATCTGCTCGTTGAACTCGTTGGAGGAACGTTGCCGGAAATCCTCACGCATTTGCTGAAGCTCCTGCTGCGCCCGGGTGCCGGACGCGAGGGCGGAAGATACCTCACCTTCCTCAAGCTTCTCGGCCGCCTTTTGCATTTCGTCGCGAGTCTTCTCAAGCTCCTTGCGGGACTCTGCCATGCGCGACTGGTTTTCCTGATTGGCCATGCGCTGGTTCACTTCATCCAGTTCGTTGACGAGCTGTTGCTGTTGTTCCTGAAGCCGTTTCAACTCACGACGGAGCTCCTCCTTTTCCTTCTCGTTGTCAGCGGCGAGCAATGCTGTCTGCAACTCCTGTAGACGCTCGTTCAAATCATCTTGGCGACGGGCAAGATCCTTGAGCCGGCTGAGCACCTGCAAGTCTTCGCTCTGCTCGGAGGAAATCTGGGGCGACGTGGCCTGTCGCTCGGTTTCGTAGCGGTCCTCTTCCTGTGCGAGTTCCAGTTGATCGAGCTGTTGTTGGCTGCGATTGCCGCCGCCACCTCCGCCGCCACCTTTGCTGCGGGACACTTCGAATTCGCGAGCCTGGAGTCGCAGCAAATTGGCGTAGGCGATTTTCTCGGCGGACATCGCGTCGGACAACGGTTCCAGCTCAGGCCCGTCCGCCGCCAGCGTGAGCACGGCGCTGGCATCCTTCATCGCCGCCGTCGCCTGCTGCAGAAACAGTTTCATTTTAGCGTCCCGCATCTGCCCGCCCGCTTCCTCGGCCTCGGTGATCGCCACTTCCTGCGATTCCTGAATCACCACCACATTCTCTGCGTAACCTTTGCTCGGGGTTTCCGACCGTTCAAAACGCTTCACGTTCCAAGTTGCGGACATGATTTCTTTTTGAAGTTTGAGGAGCTTGGTCGCGGGACTCTCCTCCTGCTGCCCTGGAGGCCCGGCGTCGGTCTGTTGTCCCTCGCGGTAGATTTCATCGAGAGGCCGGATTTCGCCGAAAAACATGTCCCCCTCGTTCAACCGGGCGCTGCCGTCCGGGCCGTAATCCTCCGCCCACAGATAATAGGAAACCAGGTCGTCGGTCTTCACCTTGAGATCTTCGAGCATCAGCAGATATTCGCCCGACCGTTTCTCAAACCGTCCCGCCGTCTGCCCGAGCTCGAGCATCGTGGTGTCACTGCCGTTGATGGAATACGCGAGGCCGTAGCGCACCAGACCGAAGTCATCGCTCAACTCGGACTCAAACCGGACTTCCTCCAACGGCGAGAAACGCTGGTCGCCTCTCGGTGACGTCAGCTTCAGCGCGGGCGCCTCGTTGGCCAGAACGGAAATGGAAATCTCATCAGGCACGCGATTGGTCCGGCCGTCGGCGTCCACCAGCGTCAGGTAATATTTTTCACTGATCAACAAGGTCCCGGACACGTTGAATACATTCGAGCTTTGCGCGTCCGGCGTCAGGACCAGCTCGGTGCCGTTGGTGCTCCAAAGCTGTGCCTTCGCGACCGGTTTGTTCAGTGTGAGCTGGTAATTGAGCTTCGTGCCCTCCACGGCGTTGATGCGGCGCGTATCCTCGATCAACTTTGGCGTGAGTCCGGTGTATTGCGGAAAGTTGAGCGTCGCATCCCCGCGAACGAGCCGGGGGTATTCGAACACTGTGACTTTGAACTGTGCGGTTTTGCCGTCCTCGTATTCGACCTGATAGAGAAGGTCATTGCTGATGGCGGGAATCTGCGCGCCGAATACCGGGTCGTCCAGATTGCGGTTCATCGCCAGGCGATTGGGCTGCCCGTCCGACGGATAAATCACCAGCGTGACTTCGCGCGGACCTTCCTTGGGGAACTTCGCCATCACGATCAGTGAGGTGCCACGCTCCACCTCGGCGTCGCCGGGAACAACTTCAATATCACGAACAACCGCCAGTGTGGGCGCGGAAAACTTCACCGTGGGTTCCGCCTTGAACAGCAGGGCCAGCACGACGAGCAACGCCAGTGCGCCCAGCTGGTTCAACGCGCGCATCAGGCTCAACCGGTTGTGCGCCTGCCGCGACCAACGATGGCTGCGGAAAATCTCACTCGCCCGGTCGATGACGCGTTGTTGCAGGTAATGAAGTTCGCCGGTTCGCTGGTCGGGTTCCTGTTCGGTGGCCGATTGAAGAATCGTGTTCAGCTCCGGATGTTTGGTCTCGATTTCGCGCGCAGTTGTCCGCAGATCGAGCTTTCGTGAAATCAGAAGTGACACGCCGCGAAGGAAACCGAACAGCGCGATCGCAGACACAAACCAGCCGGCGTACGGCGGCATCCAGTTGAACCAGTGATCCGCTGCGAGCAGGCCGCCGCCGATCAGCGCGGCGATCCACCACCCGACCGCCATCCGACCGTGGGCGCGGCTCCTGAGACGGCCCCGCGCAACCGGCGCGAGCAACAAATGCAATGGGTTCACTGGCATGTCTGTTTTTCCGGGTTGTGTTGATTTACCCTAGCTCAGACGCAGCGCAAGTGTCTCGCGTTAAGAACTTTTTTTTCGAGCCCCGCGAAAAAGGGTCATTGCATTGGGATGCGGCCCTTTGGTGTCATGACGGAACCGGCCGGACACCACGCAAATGAAACTGATAAAACTAGGGGCAGCCGTCCTCAACCAGACGCCGCTGGACTGGAATGGCAATCGGGAGAACATCCTCGGCGCGATCCGTTCCGCCCGTGAACAGGGCGTTTCCATGCTGTGCCTGCCGGAGCTCTGCATCACCGGTTACGGCTGCGAAGACGCGTTTCTGGCGGCCGGCACCCGGCGGACCGCCTTGGAGATTCTTGCCGAACTGCTGCCAGAAACCGCCGGAATGATCGTGTCGTTCGGTCTGCCACTGATGTTTCAGAACGGCCTGTTCAACGTGGCCTGTCTCGTGGCCGAGGGGAAACTGCTCGGATTTGTCGGTAAGAAACACCTCGCCGGCGACGGGATTCACTACGAGCCGCGCTGGTTCAAACCTTGGCCGGCGGGGGTCGTGAAGGAGATCGAATTCGACGGCAACAAGTATCCGCTCGGCGATCTGTATTTCGACTGTGGCGGCGTCAAGATCGGCTTCGAAATCTGCGAGGACGCTTGGGTCGCGAACCGACCGGGAACTCAGCTCGCGAAACAGGGCGTCGACATCATCTTCAACCCGAGCGCCAGCCATTTCGCTTTTGGCAAGATCGAGGTCCGCAAACGCTTCGTGCTCGAAGGCTCGCGGGCGTTTGGCGTGACCTATCTTTACGCGAACCTGCTGGGCAACGAGGCCGGTCGTGCGATTTACGACGGCGAGGCGATGATCGCGTCCGGCGGCAAACTCGTCGCCACCGGTCCGCGTTTCGGCTACCGCAACTTCCTCGTGACCGGCGCGATCGTGGACATCGAGAGCACGCAGCTGAGCCAGGCCCGCACGGTCAGTTACGAACCCAAATTGCAAAGTGGCGAGCAGCTGTGCGTTGCGACGAAATTTGAATTTCCAAAAATCGCGCTCGCTGCCGGTAACGCGAAACCGGATGCCTGGGAAAAGTCCGAGTGGATCAAGGAAGAGGAATTTGCCCGCGCGATTTCGTTGGCGCTGTTCGACTACCTGCGGAAAAGCCGATCGAATGGATTCGTCGTTTCGTTGAGCGGCGGCGCTGACTCGTCGGCGATCACCTGCCTGATCGCGTTGATGGTGGAATTCGGTGTCAAGGATCTCGGATTCGAAGGATTCAAAAACAAGCTGGGCCACATCAAAGCGTTGACCGAAGCGCCCGACAACAAGGGCATCGTCAAAGCGATTCTGACGACGTGTTATCAAGCCTCGGCCAACAGCGGTCCGGTCACGCGCAACGCCGCCCGCAAGCTCGCCGAAGCCGTCAATTCAGATCACATTCAGTTCGACGTGACGGAACTCGTGAGCCGCTACGTGAAGATGGTGGAGCAGGGGATCTCCCGCGAGTTGACCTGGGAAAACGATGACATCGCGCTGCAGAACATCCAGGCCCGCGTGCGCTCGCCGGGAGTGTGGATGATTGCCAATATTCGAAACGCGCTCCTGCTCTCGACCAGCAACCGCTCCGAGGCCGCCGTGGGTTATGCCACGATGGATGGCGACACTTCGGGCAGCCTCAGTCCGATCGCGGGCATCGACAAGGCGTTCCTTCGACAATGGCTCAAATGGCTGGAGAAGATCGGGCCGGCCAATGGCGCACCCATTCCCGTCCTCAAACTGGTGAATGAACAACAACCGACCGCCGAACTGCGTCCCGTGGAATCGAAGCAGACTGATGAATCGGATCTCATGCCGTATCCACTGCTCGACGCGATTGAACGTGCTGCCATTCGCGACAAACAAATGCCAGGTGAAGTATATGATCGCATGAGCGTTCGTTTCCCAGAATACACCTCGAAACAGCTGCTCGAATGGGTCGAACGATTCTTCCGACTCTGGTGCCGCAACCAATGGAAACGCGAACGCTACGCCCCATCATTCCACGTCGACGACGAGAATCTTGATCCGAAAACCTGGTGCCGCTTCCCGATCCTCAGCGGCGGGTTTGAACGCGAGCTGGCGGAACTGCGAGCGAAAGTTGGGGGTTAAGTTTTTTGGATTCGACTGTTTCATTTGATGAGGGTCTGGAGTTTAGAAAAGACTTAGAGTATCCGCTCGTCGCTTAGCTCCAATGTTGAATTAAGTTCTCGTTTAAATAATAAAAAGTAATGTTTAACGATAAAAATATATTGCATTACATTTTCGCTCCAGCTAAAGGTGGTCTATGGAAAACGATGAAAATGCGGGTTTGTATTTGAACCGGATCACTAAAGTTAGCCGGGGGCTGATAAAGCTGTGTCTTCTACAAATGATCTATTGTTGTGTCATGGTGGTTCTGATGCTGAGTTTGCCAATCGTCGAGGTGACTCCATTGTATTCCGATCCGTCGGCACTCCGAACTCGGGGCTCAAGTGAAAATCAAGTATCTGAAAAAGAACCGGGCTGGCCATCTGATAATTTTCGATTGGTTCTCAACCTCACGGAACGAAGCCCCTCAATCCTGAGGTTCAGCTATGAGCCGGGTCCTTCGACAATCCGACAAGGAGACGAATGGATCGCCCGAGTTTGTGCGGTTCCATTTCCACTCTACTATCTGTTCGGAGGATTTCTCTTCTTTCGGCTGTTTCGATCGTTTGAAGAGATGAAGATCTTCAAACTGGAAACTGTTTGCATGCTGAGATGGATCGGGTGCTGGTTGATTGGTTTGAATGTCATGAACCAGCTTTACGAATTTTCCAGTTACCTTTGGAGCTTGGATCCCTCCGCGTCGATTGCGTTCGAAAGTACTCTTTTCTTCGGGCTCTTCATATTGGTGGTCGCCTGGATCTTGGAGGAAGCGAGCCATCTGGCGAAGGAGCAATCGTTAACCGTATAACAAACTTTCGTGGCCATTATTGTAAACCTCGACGTGATGCTTGCTAAGCGCAAGATGCGGCTGAATGACCTCGCAAATGCCGTTGGCATCACGCCTCAAAACCTTTCCATTTTGAAAACTGGAAAAGCCAGGGCGGTTCGGTTTTCCTCATTGAACTCAATTTGCCAGGCGCTTGATTGTCAGCCCGGAGATATTCTGGAACACCAAAAGGATCAGGAAGAGTAGGTCACATACGTCGTCCTGGAAAGAGTTCTGACTATCGAAAACATTGGGTTTCCCGCTTCGGGGTCTATTAGCGCCGCTGAGATGACTTTTCTTCAAAGCTTGTAGCAGCCGACGTGAGGAGGCTCTGATTTTCCATCCGGACCTGCGGGAAAAAACGAGGAAGTCAGAGCCTCGTTACCTCGTCTGCTACGGCGGAGTTGTGAGGCTCCTTCTAAACTCGAATGATCACCGATCTGGCGGAAGCCTGTCATGGACTGCGCCGCCAGGCTCTTCCACCGCAATCCAAGGAGCAACGTCGCCGATCTGTGTTGCTGAAAAATTCCGACCCTCGACGACGCTGGATCGACAGAAGGTGGATTGTCGGGTTGGTTGTCTGAATGCGGACTGCGGCCGGAATGGCTGCGGTCCGGGGGTAAGGTGTTTCCGGCAGCTTGCTGGAAAGTTGCGGTGCCGGTTTTCCACAAAAGACTGATTGTTTCTCCCTACAACACCCCGATCACTTGAATCTGGAGCAACACAAGTGGCGGTGCCCAATCGTCAAACGAAGCTGCCCTGGCTTCGTCGATCTGCCGGCTGGCAGCCGACACCACCTTGGTGATCACCCGATGATCAAGTTCAACGTCGCGCTCAGGCGCATTGCGGCGGCGAACATTCATTGAGGCAACACGCCCTTCAACGTGACAGCGATTTCTTCTTGGTAATTGCCCTACTGACTGAGAACTTCGCTCCATGCTCGGAACTGTTCGCTTTTCCATTCTCTCGATATTCGCCCTGTTCACCTTGGTGCTTGCTGGTTGGGCCGCTGAGTTGACGGTTCATTCGAATGAGGAACTTACCCGAGCAGCCCACGTTGCGAAGCCGGGCGATGTGATCATTCTTGAGGACGGTGAGTTCAGCGGCGTTCAGCTCGTCGGCCTCATCGGAACGGAGGAAAGCCCGATCACTATTCGCGGTCGTTCAGCGGAACAACCGGCCCGGTTTCGCGGCGGCAATACCGGATTGCAACTGAGTGGTGCGAAAAACGTCACTCTGCGTTACCTCGATGTCCGTGGTGCTTCCCTCAACGGCATCAACATCGACGACGGCAGAGACAAGGCGAACCCCGCGACCGGCATTGTGGTCGACCAGTGCCACTTTGCCGACATTGGTCCGCGCGGGAATCATGACGGGCTCAAGCTGTCGGGTTTAGATCAGTTTGTGGTGACGCAATGCAGCTTCGCCGGGTGGGGCGGCTCCGCGATCGACATGGTCGGCTGCCATGACGGCGTCGTACGGAACTGCACCTTCACCGGCAAGGAGGGTTTCTCGCAGTCCAACGCGATTCAGATGAAGGGCGGCAGTGCGCGGGTCCGGGTGATTTCCAACGCGTTCCGCGACGCCGGGGAACGTTCCATCAACATCGGCGGGAGCACCGGTCTGGAGTTCTTTCGTCCTCGTGTTGATGATTTCGAAGCGCTCGACATCGAGGTCGCCGGCAACACATTTGTGGGAAGCATGGCGCCGATTGCGTGGGTCACGAGCGCGGTTGGACATGTGCATCACAACACCATCATTCGCCCGGGAAAATGGGTTGCGCGCATTCTTCAGGAGAACACTGCGTCACAGTTCAAACCCGCGCACGACGGTGTGTTCGAATACAATCTCGTGGTGTTCGATGACAACGTGCGCACGTTCGTCAATGTCGGTGGTGGCACTGCGTCGGAGACCTTCACGTTTCGTCGAAACGCCTGGTTTGAAACGGGGGCGGTCTCCAACCAACGCAGACCAAGCCTGCCCACCGACGAGATCGAAGGCATTTATGGAATTGATCCGGAGATCACCTCGGCCGACGATGGAGATCCGATCGCAACTTCCGAGAACCCCGCTTTGCGTGGGATTGGTGCTGATGCTTACCCATCGTCCGATGACGCCGTTCCGGTAGCACGCTAACTCAAGACACTCTTCGCTTCCGCCCCCCACCGATTTACGCTGTGCCCAGCGCCGGCAGGTGCGACGTCGTTGTAGGATTTGCAGCCCGAAAACACACCGAGCTCCGAGGGTGCGGGATATTCCGATGCCGCTCCAGACGGAGCCCAATCCATACGAAAGAACCTGAGCTACAAAGATTCCGCCCCGGACGGGGCGAGGCCAGCAAACGAACGGACAGTTTCATCGGATTCGCAGGTAGGGCAGCGTCGCTCTGCGCGCGCCGCCGGAAGCCGGACGTGGTTTCAAACTTGGAGAACCGTTGATGGATCAGAATTCACTTAGCCCGTCGCGGACCGCGCGGACGTTGCCATCTCCGCGCCACGCTTTCAAACGCCTTCGGGAGAAGAGAGCCCGTCGCGTGGAAAGGTGGGGCGAGACTCTCCGAGCGAGTCTTCGGAGGCTTTGCGGCAACCGCCAGTTCGCCTCAGCCACCGATATCAAAACAGTCCGTTCTTTGAAGAGGTCTGGTTACGAATTGACAGGCACGTGCGTTCGTGGGCGTCTCGTGCGCCCGCAGGTTCGCCCGGAGGGCTCTCCCCACCCTGCGCGCTTTCAAACGCACCCTCCGGAGAACGCCAGCTTGAATTCTAGGCTCAACAAAGGGTAGGGTCGCCAATCACATGATCGCTTTTTTAAAGACTGCTTGCCTGTCGATGGTGTTATTGTGTCCGGTTCTGATTTCGCAGGCCGATGAGTCCAGGCCAAACATCGTGTTCATCCTGGCGGACGACCTGGGTTACGGTGAACTCGGGTGCTATGGACAGACCAAGATCCGCACTCCGAACATCGACCGGCTGGCGGAGCAGGGGATTCGGTTCACGCAGCACTACACCGGTGCGCCGGTTTGTGCTCCTGCGCGTTACACTTTGTTGACCGGGCAGAACCTCGCCCATGCGGAGATTCGCGGAAACAAGGACTCGGGAAATGGCCGTGTCTTCCCCGGACAATGGCCGATCTCGGACGGTGTGATCACAATCGCGGAAGTGTTGAAACAGGACGGTTACGCGACGGGCGCGTTTGGCAAATGGGGGCTGGGTCCGTCCAACACCACCGGTTCACCCATGAAGCAGGGTTTTGATCGTTACTACGGCTACAACTGCCAGCGGAACGCGCACAGTTACTATCCGCTGTTCCTGGACTCGAACGAGAGTGAAGTCGTGATCAACCGGGGATTGATCTACGGCCATCAACAAAAACCGGAGGGCGAGGTAAAAGACGAAGCTTACCGCCTCGCGAACTATGCGCCGGACATGATTCTGAAGGAGGCGCTGAAGTTCGTTGATCAGAACAAGGACAAACCGTTCTTTCTCTACCTGCCGTTTGTTGAACCGCATGTTTCCATCCAGGCGCCGCAGGACTGGATTGATCGCTATCCAGAAGAGTGGGACGAGGAGAAGGGCGCGTATCGCGGGCAGAACGGTTACCTGCCGCACTCGCGACCCCGTGCCGCGTACGCCGCAATGATTTCAGATTTGGATGAACACGTCGGCGCGGTCCTCCGCAAATTGGATGATCTCGGCCTCGCGGAAAAGACGTTGGTTGTTTTCACATCAGACAACGGGACCACCCACGGAGGCAGTGATCCGAAGTTTCATATTGGCGGTGTTGATGCCGATTTTTTCAATTCAACTCTCGATCTGCGCGGCTGGAAGGGAAGTATTTTCGAAGGCGGAATTCGCGTGCCATGCATCGTGAGATGGCCGGGCAAAATCGAACCTGGCACCACCACTGGTGTTCCTTCGTACTTTCCGGACTGGTTCCCGACGCTGTGCAATATCGCCGATACCAATCCTCCGCCGGGAGCGAACCTGGACGGAATCGATCTCACGACAGTTCTCCAAGGTGGCGCGGCGCCGATCCGTGAAGAACTGATGATTTGGGATTTTAACGACTACGGCGGGCAGGTGGCCATTCGCGACGGTAAATGGAAGGCTGTTCGACGTGAGCTGAAGCGAACACCGACGGCGTGGGAGTTGTACGACATCGATTCGGACCGAAGCGAAAGCATCGATCTGGCGACGAAACATCCTGAAGTCGTCGAACGACTCGAAGCGGAGTTTATACGCACGCGAATGGGAGAGCCCGATTTTCCGAATCCGGTCTATGACTGAGATTTTTCTTTAGCCACGGATCTCCCTGTGTGGGACAGATTGAACACGGACAAGGAAATCGACAGCGAGATGCTGACCGGTTGCTGGGTCGTGCGATGGGGGATGTTCTGGCCGCCTGACCGTTTGCGCGGCTTCCCCCATTGGAGGAGCCCATCAAGTTTTCAAATTCGGTCACGCCAATTCCTGGAACAGAACAGGGTTTTCGTTGTCCCAACTTCGTTAAACGGCTAGGGTTTCTTCACATGCGAAGACTGAAAAATTCATTGATCGTTCATTTGACGTTTGATGCGCAGGCAAAATAGAGGAATGAAAAAGACGCTCATTGGGTGGCTGGTGGCGGCGTTGATTTCGACGCAACTTTCGGCAGACGAATCGCTGAAACACTGGCCTCAATGGAGGGGACCAACTTGGAATGGCGTCGCGTCGCAAGCTGATCCTCCAATTACCTGGAGTGAGACGGAGAACTTGCGGTGGAAGACCCCGCTCGAGGGCCGCGGGAAAGGGACTCCGATTATCTGGGGGGATCGGATCTTTCTTCTGACCGCGACCCCTCTCGACCAGACGATGCCCGTTCCGGATGTGATTCCGCCGGGCACGCCAAATATCAACGATCACCCTCAAGTGAGTGGTTCGTGGAAACCACAGCGGTTTGCGATCGTGTGCATCGACAGGATTTCAGGCCAGCCGCTCTGGACCCGGGTTGTTCACGAAGCAATGCCGCATCAGGGGCACCATCACAAGGGCGGTTTTGCCTCGGAATCACCCGTGACTGACGGCGAGAATATCTACGCCTATTTTGGTTCATTCGGACTCTATTGCCACGACTTCGATGGTAACCCTGTTTGGAAGAAAGATTTTGCACCGCAGGCAATGGAGGACTCGTTGGGCGAAGGCAGCTCACCGGCGCTCTTCGGAGATAAGTTGGTGATCGTCGTCGATCAGGAAACGCAGTCGTACATCGTGGCAATCGATAAAAAGACCGGCGAAGAGATTTGGAAACAAGATCGCGACGAGCCCTCAAACTGGAGCACCCCCCGCATCTTCACCCACGCCGGCCGCCAGCAGGTGGTCGTCAACGGCAAGACGGTGCGGGCGTACGATCTGGAGACGGGCAAACCGCTCTGGCAATGCGGAGGCCACACCGCGAGTGCGATTCCGATGCCCGCGATCGGACACGGACTGTCTTTCACTGCCAGCGGTTGGCGGAAGGATATGTTCCAGGCAATTCGACTGGGACAAACCGGTGATTTGACCGGGAGCGAAAACGTGGTTTGGTCGCTCACTCGCGGGGTTCCCTATGTTCCATGCCCGATGCTCTGGGGCGACGAGATCTATCTGCTCGAGGACAAGAGTTTCTTCTCGTGCCTCAACGCCACCGACGGCGAGGTGCATTACCTGAAACATCGTCTGCCTGGCGTCCTCAACTTCAGCGCATCGCCCGTGGGAGCAGCGGACCGCATCTACCTGCTGAGCGAAGAAGGCAGAGCGGTCGTCCTTCAACGCGGCCCGGAAATCAAGGTGCTGGCGATAAATGAACTGGATGAAACGTTCTACGCCTCACCGGCCATCGTGGGCGACACGATTTATCTTCGAGGCGAGAAGCATCTGTTCAGCATTGGGAAACCTGCGCATTGAGGGGGCAAACCGAATGCCTGTTGGGACTGGCGCCACCAAGTTGAGATCGAATAAATTCAGTGCCCTTCAGTTTCGGTATTTGAATCGATCACACGTCTCCAGCAACTCACGCTTTCAATCTTGGATCCGCCGATTTAATCGTTACCGGTCGGTTTTCGATGATTTCAAGGCATCGTTCGAGTGTTTCGTTTTCCAGTCGGTGCATGGCCTCTGAAGTATAGAAGGTGAGGTGCGGAAGAAGGATGACATTCTCCATCTGATAAAGCCTGCGGAGGAGGTGGTCTGTTTGGTTGAGGGGCTCCTGGCTGAAGACGTCGAGGCCGGCACCGGCGATCTGTTTTTCCTCAAGGGACTTGAGCAGTGCCATCTCGTCGACGAGTGCGCCGCGGGCTGAATTGATCAGAAATGCCGTCGACTTCATGGCTGCGAGTTCTTCCGGGCCGATGACGTGTCTGGTCTCTTGATTTAAAACCGCATGAAGCGAGACAAAGTCGCACTCGCTGAGCATTTCGCGGAGATTTTCATATTTTTCAATTCCCTTGTCAGCCATCTCCTCGCGGCTCTTGTGAGGGTCATGCCCGATGACCCGGGCACGAAATCCTGCCCCGGCCATTCGAGCCATGCTGGAACCAATTTTTCCACATCCGACGATCCCCACCGTTCTTCCCGCGATATCACAGCCCAACCACTTCTGTTCCGGCCAGGCCCACGATTCGCGCTGCATGTGTTTCTGCAGTTGGGGCAGCTTTTTGGCGAGAGCCATGAGCATGGCAAAGGCCCCTTCTGCAACGGTTTCCTCCGCATATTCCGGAATGTTTACCACTGCAATTCCCCGGGTGTGAGCGGCGCGAATATCAATGGCATCAATCCCCACCCCGTATTTCACAATTCCCTTCAATCGGGGAGCCGCTTCAATGACCCTAGAGGTGACGGGTGTATAGCACATCAACAACAACTCGCAGTCCGACACCGCTGCACAGAATTCATCCTCACTGATCCCGTCAGGTAACAGCACCAGCTCGTGGCCCCACTCGGTCAACTTCTCGTCCACCAGTGGAGTTTCCAGTTCCATGTCTGTTCGGATTATTTTCATATCAGTCCATTGGAAAGAGAGCGTCAATCCCGCAATTTAGCTCTCGCCGACGCGCCTGATGACTCGCGTGGAGTACATCTGCTGAAATCCATTGCATCAGATGTGACGTGGTTTGAGGATTACTTGGCTCACCTCTTTTTGTTCGAGATCCTCGACCAACAGCTGAAGCTGTTGGCTGTCCGCATTGATACGAATCAAGCGGGCTTGGGTCAGGTTCGGTCCGCCGCCGACGACCTGATAAAGCGGATGTTCCTGGCTGGGTTGATCGATCCGGTGGCGATGGGTATGTCCGCTGAGTATCATCTGGCATCCGGCATCGATGAGCGTTTGCATCCAGAGTTTCTGTCCGTAGCCCGAGTAACCCGCGTAGCCGGTTTCGCCCATGCCATCATTGTCGCCCGCGAGTCCACGTAACGGGATGTGGCAGAATGTGAGAAGATATGACGCCGATGCGATCTCAGGTTGTTTGAGTGCTTGAACCAGCCATTCTTTCTGAGCGGCGCGGTAAGGTTCATACGCCGCCATCCCACCCCAGACATCGCGGGCATCGGGTTTGTCTTCTCCG
This sequence comes from Verrucomicrobiota bacterium, assembly GCA_041689265.1. GTDB lineage: Bacteria > Verrucomicrobiota > Verrucomicrobiia > Limisphaerales > RI-55 > JBDNGP01. The sequence goes on along the minus strand of JBDNGP010000054.1, from coordinate 1,030 downwards.
GTGTCGAGAAAGATCATGGCGACTGGGCCGATGCGTTTGGCAAAACAATATCGCCCCCCGGCAATCGGAGTTGTGGCGAGTCCGTCCGGATCGTTGGCATCCGTTGGCCACGGAAGGAGCGCCTCAGGCATGGTGCGGGCGCTTTGTCCGCGCGCGTCGTGATTGCCCAACGTGAAGAACAGCGGACGCGTCGACGCCCATCCGCCGCTCGCAGGATCGCTTGGGTGTTGTCCGGGAGTCAGGCAGATGCGCGCGACCTGTTCAGGGGTGTCAAAGGTGTCGCAGGAGTCACCATTCCAGATCAGTGCGTCGGGATTAATCTGGTCAATGCGGGAGGCCAACGTCGCGACCGTATCTTCGTGATCGTGAGTGTCGTTGACCATGACGAGCGAACATGTTTTTGCGGAGGCCGTGGGTAGTTGAACCTCGCGGATTTTCCCCGGGATCGGCGTGCCACGTTCAATGGAGTAGGCGTTTTCATAACGCACCGGCATGGTGACGACGCGATAGAAAATAGTGGCTCCCTCGGGAACACCGGTGACCCGTGCGGACAAGGAGTGTTCGCTCATTCCCATCAATCCGTGGTGAGCGGGTTTCGCGATGTTTCCCAGTTCCGCAGTGGTCCCCCATTCGACCCAACCGGTGGCCATGCCGCCGATTCTCCAGGAAACGTTGAATGAAGTTTCCGTTGGATTTTGCACCACTGGCGGACTCAGGACCTTGAAGTTCCCGAAACCACTGGCGGTCGTTGTTGTGTTTTCGGCTGCCCTTCCTATGGCGGGCAAGGAAGCGACTGCGGCGAGGCTGCCAATAAATGTTCTGCGTTTCATGGCGAATAGTGTTTGTGTGAAGCGACAATTAGAGCGCCGGTTTTGGTTCTTCAAGGTTTATAGTGGGTAGAGGGTGAGCTTTCCGCAGAAGAACAGGATGCGAATCCGGTAATTGCGGAAGCTGCGGAAGCCTCGGGCGGCGGCTTTGATACTTTGAATCTTAGAGTTCAACCCTTCGGTCACCGCGTTGGTGATGTGAT